>JAYGEB010000452.1:0-16040 GCA_046582595.1 Alphaproteobacteria bacterium
TTTCCTCGCTGGCATCCATCGATTACCGCCACGATGAATGGGGTGTCGATGTGACCATCGGCTGCTCCCAAAAGGGCCTCATGATGCCGCCGGGTCTAAGCTTCAACGCCATTGGGGCAAAGGCCCTGGCGGCGGCGGAAACAGCCACCATGACGCGGTCTTATTGGGATTGGGCGCCCATGCTGGCGGCCAACGAGGGCGGCGGCTTTCCCTACACGCCGGCGATGAACCTGCTGTACGGTCTGGAGGAAGCGGTGACGATGCTGGAGGAGGAAGGCCTGCAAAATGTCTTCCGCCGCCACGCCCGCCTGGCGGAAGCGACCCGCCGGGCGGTCGCGGCCTGGGGCCTGGAGACCGTGGCGCGGGACGATGGGGAGAAGTCCAACAGCGTGACGGCCGTCATGTTGCCGGGCGGCTATGACGCCGACGCCTTCCGCGCGACGGTTTTGGACCGTTTCAACATGTCCCTGGGCAATGGCCTGGGCCGTCTGGCGGGCCGGGTCTTTCGCATCGGCCACTTGGGCGATTTCAACGAATTGATGCTGGCGGGTACCCTGTCGGGCGTGGAAATGGGATTGGCGGCCGCCCATGTACCCCATGACAAGGGCGGCGTTCAAGCCGCCTTGGATTTCCTGTCATCGGAGTAATTGGAGCAAAGAGTGGCCTATGGCCGTCCCGGCCCTGGCGACGATTTATTGGAAAAACCATTTCGCGAAACGGAATTGCCTAAGGCTGTCCGGCGGACCTTGAATTCCTGAATAGCGATGGCGGACTTTCCGCAGCCTAACAAAACGATGTTGACAAAAGAACAAAACGTGAATATAAACATGGCAACGAATCCGGCATACGGTCGGCGTTGCGGCAAGAGGCCCCGTCCCTGCCCCGGCAGCCAGATCCTATCGCCGGGTTTTGTTTTTGCCGGTGCATGCACTTGGAGCAAATAGCCAAACCGAATTCGTTTACATATCGGCGAGTTGGATTGGTAATCACGGCGTGAACATATACTCTTTGTTTGATTCGTTGGCCTACCACGCAGGACACGGCACATTGTCATCCACGGGCGCGGCGAAGCGGATGACGATCTCTAAAGAACGGTAAAGCGAGCAATATGAGCGATCTGTTTACACAGTCGGACAAATCAAGGAGCGGCAACAGAACCGGCCGCGGCAACAAGGCGGAAAGTTATTCAGCCAAGGATATCGAGGTTCTGGAGGGCTTGGAGCCGGTCCGCCGCCGCCCCGGCATGTATATCGGCGGCACCGACGAGCGGGCCCGCCATCATCTGGTGGCGGAGGTATTGGATAACGCCATGGACGAGGCGGTGGCCGGTTTCGCCGACCGGATCACCGTTGACCTGGCCGCCGATGGTACTCTGACCGTGAGCGATAACGGCCGCGGCATTCCGATCGATCCGCACCCGAAATACAAGGCGAAATCCGCCCTGGAAGTCATCATGACGACGCTGCATTCGGGAGCCAAGTTTTCCGACAAGACCTACCAAATGGCCGGTGGCCTGCATGGGGTGGGCATTTCGGTGGTCAACGCGCTATCGGAATTTCTGTGGGTGGAAGTGGCGCGGGACCGCACATTGTGGCGCCAAGACTACAGCCGCGGCGCGCCGCAAACCAAATTAAAGAACCTCGGCACGGTCGCGAACCGGCGCGGCACGACGGTGGCCTGCCGTCCCGATCCAGAAATTTTTGGCGCCGATGCCGGGTTTCTGCCGGCCCGGGTCTACCGCATGGCCCGCTCCAAGGCCTACCTTTTTCGCGGCGTACAAATCCGCTGGAGCTGCGCGCCGGAACTGATCACGGGCAAGGACCAGACGCCGGATCAAGCCATCCTGCACTTTCCCAACGGCCTGGTTGATTTCCTGGCCGAGTCCCTCCAGGACGGTCCCACGGTTACGCCGCAGCCCTTCGCCGGACGCGCGGCACTCACGGAATCCAAGGGCGAGGTCGAATGGGCCATGCATTGGCCGCTGGAGCGCGAGGGCTTTGTAAACTCCTATTGCAACAGCGTTCCCACCCCCCAGGGCGGGACCCATGAAAGTGGTTTTCGCACCGCCCTGACCAGGGGTCTGAAGGCTTATGGCGAGATGGTTGGCATGCGCAAGGCCAGCCAGTTGACCGGCGACGATATCCTGGGACCGGCGGCGGCCATGTTGTCGGTGTACATTACGGAACCGCAATTCAGCGGCCAAACCAAGGAAAAGCTCTCCACCCCGGAGGCCGCCCGCTGGGTCGAGGCCATCGTACGCGACCATTTCGACCATTGGCTGTCGGGCGATCCGGAAATGGCCAACCGCCTGTTGGCCTGGGGCATCGAACGGGCGGATGAGCGCCGCCGCCGCCGGGACGAGAGGGAGATCAAGCGCAAGTCGGCCTCGCGCCGCGTGCGTTTACCGGGAAAATTGTCGGATTGTTCGCAAAACGCCGCCGCGGGCAGTGAATTATTCATTGTCGAGGGCGATAGCGCGGGCGGCTCCGCCAAACAGGCGCGCAACCGGGCCAATCAGGCGATATTGCCGCTGCGGGGTAAAATCCTCAATGTCGCCTCGGCCAGCGCCGAAAAACTGAAAGGCAATCAGGAATTGAGCGATCTGCTGCAGGCCATGGGCTGCGCCACCAGATTGCGCTATCGCGAAGATGATCTGCGCTATGAAAAAATCATCATCATGACCGACGCGGACGTGGACGGCGCCCATATCGCCTCGTTGCTGATGACCTTTTTCTACCGCGAACTGCCCGATCTGGTGCATCAGGGGCATCTCTATCTGGCGTTGCCGCCGCTGTACCGCATCAGCCAGGGCGGCAAGACGCTCTATGCCCGCGACGAGCCGCACCGGGAGGCATTGCTGGCGGCGGAATTCCAGGGCCGGGGCAAGGTGGAAATTTCCCGCTTCAAGGGCCTGGGCGAAATGCCGCCCAGACAATTGAAGGACACCACCATGGATCCGAAAAACCGCACTTTACTGCGTGTCGTATTGCCCGAGGACGGCGGCGAGACCAATCGGCTGGTGGAACAATTGATGGGCCGGAAGGCGGATGCGCGATATCGTTACATCCAGGACAACGCCCGCTTCGTCACGGACCTGGATGTCTAGATGGCCAATCCCTACTCTATGGCCGGAGGGCGTCTACCGAATAGGAGACCGGCCATGACCAAATCCTTCACAATGCGGGCCATGAGGGGCGGCTTGGCGGCGGCGGCCCTGCTCGTCGCCAGTGGCGCCGGAACCGCCCATGGCGCCACCATCACCCGCGATGATTATTACCCCTTTTATGATCCCGGATTGGTGCAATATGTGACCGCCAAGGGCACGTTTCCCGCCGTCGTGATCGCCAATCCATTCGGCCCCGACGCCGACGATGCCCTTTTGTCGCGCCTTGAACTGCCCGGATATTATCCACCGACTGTATTTTCGGCCACCACGCCGCAAGCCCGGGATGACGGCCATTTGGTGATGATATTCAACCCCGTCGCGGCGTCCTCGGGACAAGCCGCCTGTGCCGCGCCGGCGCGCCAGACCGCCACCGGCAAGGCCGGAACCGGTGCGACGTTAAGGCTGCAAATTGCCTTCTGCTATGACCAGGAGGTGGTCAGCGAGGCGTTTATGGAAATGCCCCGGCCCGATGGACCCACCGATCAGAGATTTAGCCAGGCCATGGCGCAACTGCTCGATGCCCTGTTGCCGATCCAGATTCGCGACGGCGGTAATTGCCGGGCCCGGATGGCGGGCGCCTGCTGAAATTTATAGCGTCAACCAATCGCGCATGGCCTGGTTGACCTCGTCCGGCCGTTCCATGGTGCTCAAATGGCCGCAATTCTCGATCACGCGCAGATCGGCGCCGGGGATCGCGGCCTGAATTTCCTCGTGCCGGGCCACCGGCGTCAAGGCATCCTGCCGTCCCACCAGCACCAGGGTAGGGCAGTCGATATGGGCCAGGTCCCGGCGGCTGTCGGGACGGCCGATGATGGCGGTCTGCTGGCGGATAAAACCCGCGCGGCCAACATCCTGGGCCATATTCTTGACCGCGCCGATCAGGTCCCCGTCGGCCAAACGCTCGGGATGCACGAACTGGGATACCAAACGATCCGTGACGCCAAGAAATCGCCCGGTCTGAGCCTGCTTGATATAGTTCCGGCGCAGCTTGCGCCGTTCGTCGCCATCCGCCTCCGCCGAAGTGTCCAGCAATGCCAGGCGCTCGACCCGATGGGGGGGCCCGGCGCATGATTTCGAATGCGATATAGCCGCCAAACGACAACCCGGCCAAGGCGAACCGCTCCGGCGCCGCCGCCAGGATGGACACCGCGATGGCGCCCAGATCGGTATGGCGGGAATGTTCCGCCGTCACCGAAATCTCCGCCAGATCAGCCAGGCCATCCACCTGGGCCCGCCAAAGCGCGGCGGTACAGAGCAGACCCGGCACCAGTATCAAAGACGGCCTGCTTGATTTCATTGGAACCCCGCCGGGCCGGTTTGCCCCTAACCCAGGCGCGAGCCGACGGCCAAGCCGCTGTCGGCGGCATATTCGGCGGCCGTTACCTTGGCACCCTCGCCGCGGGCGCGCTTGACCAGTATGCGTCCCTCTCGGGCGGCAACCTCGAAGCCATCCTCGCCACTCGCCATGACCTCGCCGGGAGCGCCGCCGGACCCGTCCAGCCGGGCGCAGGCGAAAATTTGCAGACGCTTGCCGTCATGGGTGGTCCAGGCGCCCGGCTGCGGATCGGCGCCCCGGATGAGGTTGTGGACGTCCGCCACGGACCGGCTCCAATCGATCGCGACGTCATCGGCCCGGCACCAGCTTTCATAGGTGGCATCGGCATCGTTCTGGACGATCTTTGGCGCCCCGCCGGCCTTGACCAGATCGACGCCCTCCAACATCGCGGCGACGCCCATGGGGAACAGTTTGTCGAAATAGATGCTGCCGAGGGTATCTTCTGGCCCAATATCGATTTTCTTTTGCAACAGGACCGGACCGGTATCGAGGCCATTGTCGGGCCAGAAGATGGTCAACCCAGTCTTGCCGGCACCCTGAATTATCGGCCAATTGATCGAACTTGGCCCACGATGGCGCGGCAATAGAGAGGGATGATATTGGATGGTGCCGTGGGTCGGGGCGTTCAGGAATTCCTCGGGCACGATCTTGGTGACATAGGCCATGACGCAAAGGTCGGGGCGCAACGCCTCGAACTCAGCCCAGACCTCGGGCTTTTTGAACGAGGCGGGCTGATAGAGCGGCAGGCCAAGGTCGAGCGCCGCCTGCTTGATGGGATCGGGCCGCCCGCCTTCGCCGTCCGGCTCACAATAGATCGCGATGACATCGTCGCCCCGCTCCAAAAGAGCGTCGAGGACGCTTTTGCCGAAAGCCTGTTGGCCGTTGATTACAATTCTCATCGCTACATCCCTTGCCCGTATCCGCCTGTTTGCCGTCCGGCCCGCATGATGGGCCATCCGCGCCTTGCCGGCAAATGGCATTGCGACGTTGACAGGGCGGGGTTGAGCATTTATTTCGCTTTGCAGCGATCCTCGAATTGCCCTATTTACGCCGGCATGCCGGCCTTTCCGATTCGAGGCCGTTGTACCTCGGAAATCTGCCGTAACGGAATTACATGCCCTTCGAAGAACTTGGCCTTAGTACCTCCATCCTGCGAGCTGTCGATGACGCCGGCTACAGTGAACCCACGCCCATTCAAAAGCGGGCGATTCCTTATGTCCTGCAAGGGCGTGACGTCCTAGGCTGCGCCCAAACCGGCACCGGCAAGACCGCCGGTTTCACGCTGCCCATGATTGACATCCTCAGCCAGGGCCGCGCGCGGGCGCGCATGCCACGGTCGCTTATCCTGGAGCCGACCCGGGAATTGGCCGCCCAGGTGGCGGAAAATTTCGAGGTCTATGGCAAATATCACAAGCTGAACATGGCGCTGTTGATCGGCGGTGTCTCGTTTGTCGATCAAAGCCGGATCATCGACCGCGGCGCCGACGTCCTCATCGCCACGCCGGGGCGCCTGTTGGATCACTTTGAGCGCGGCGGTCTGTTGCTGCGCGGGGTCGATGTGCTGGTGATCGACGAGGCCGACCGCATGTTGGACATGGGCTTCATCCCGGATGTGGAGCGGATCGTGCAGCTTTGCAATCCGAAGCGGCAGACCCTGTTTTTCTCGGCCACCATGCCGGCGGAAATTCGCCGTCTGGCCGACCTCTTTCTCAACGACCCGGCGGAAATTTCCGTCGCGCCCCCCGCATCTCCGGCGGAGATGGTGGATCAGACGTTGACCATGGTCACCTCGCGGAGCAAGGACCGCGTCCTGCAGTCCCTGTTACGCTCCCAGCCGGTCAAGAACGCCTTGATTTTCTGCAACCGTAAACGCGACGTGGACGCGTTAAGCAAATCGCTGAAAAGCAAGGGCTTCGATGCCTTGGCTCTGCATGGCGACATGCAGCAAAGCTATCGCATGCAAACCCTGGAAAAATTCAAGAACAACGAAGTGAAGATCCTGGTCTGCAGTGACGTCGCCGCGCGCGGCCTGGACATCCAGGGTTTGAGCCATGTGTTTCTCTATGACGTTCCCATCCACGCCGAAGATTACGTGCACCGGATCGGCCGCACGGGCCGGGCCGGAATGCCGGGGCGGTCGCTAACCCTGGCCACGCCCGAGGATGCCCGGTACCTGAGCGCCGTGGAAAGATTGATCGGCAAACCCATCCCCCGCTTCAATCCCGATGGCCCGGAGGCCGAGGCGATACCGGCCGGGGCGGAAGAAGCCGCGGCGGAAATCGAGGCGCCGGCGGCCGAAACGCCCGCGCGGGCAAACCAGCCGGCCGCTGAAATGGAGACCGCGGCGCCGGCGGCCGAAAAACCGAAACGGGAACGGCCGCGCCGGAGCAGAGGGCGCGGCGGCCGTGGACGACGGGAGCGGGATACCGGCAAGGAAGACGGCGGCGAAAATACGGCCGCCCGCGATACCGCCCCGGAAAACAAGCAAAAGGCGGGCCGCGACAGCGGCGGCCGCAAACGGAACGAGGGCCAGCGTGACGAAAACCGGGGCGGCGAAGGACCAAACGTCGTTGGCTTGGGCGACCATATGCCGGCATTTCTGAACCACGGCACCGGACGCAAGAAAAAATCCGACGAATAGGACGCAAATAGGGAGAGCGGGTCCATGCAGACCATTTTCGTAATGGCCAAGTGCGATTTGGGCGAAACCTATAATGTGGCTGCCGCCGCCGTGGAAGGCACCGACTTGATTTCGGAGGTTTATTCTATTTCGGGGCAATACGATCTGATGATGAAATGTTACCTTGAAGACGGTGCCGATATCGGCCGTTTCGTCACCGAGGCGATCCAGACCCTGCCCGGCGTCAAGGATACCTTCACCATGATCACCTTCAAAACATTCGCCTGACGGACCGCCGCATGAGCGCGCTCGCCAATACCGACGTCGCCTCCGCCGTCGCCGAGGCACGGGACCGCTTCACCGCCGACAACCCCAAAAGCCAGGCGCAGCTCGACAAGGCCGCCGGCTTCCTGCCCGGCGGCAATACCCGCACGGTGCTGTTCCATTCCCCCTTTCCCTTGACCATGACCAGGGGCGAGGGTTGCAATGTCTGGGATCTGGATGGCCACCGCTACATTGATTTCCTGGGCGAATACACGGCCGGTTTGTACGGCCATTCCAATCCCATCATCCGCGCCGCCATCGACAAGGCGCTGGACAACGGCATTGTCATGGGGGGGCAAAATCAGGCGGAAGCGGATCTGGCCGAAGCCATCGTCAACCGCTTCCCCTCCATCGAGCGCGTGCGTTTCACTAATTCGGGAACCGAGGGGAATTTGATGGCGGTCTCCGCCGCCCGCGCCTTTACCTCCCGTCCGGGCGTCATGGTGATGGCGGGTGGCTATCATGGCAGCGTGTTTTATTTCGCCCCCGGCGGCTCTCCCCTGAATGCTCCCTTCCCTTATGTCATGGGCGCCTTCAACGATCTGGTTGGCTGCCGGGATCTGATCCGGGAACGGGGCGTGGACCTGGCCTGCGTCATTGTCGAGCCCATGCAGGGCGGCGGCGGCTGTATAGAGGCCAGCCCGGATTTTCTGGCCATGCTGCGGGCGGAAACCGAAAAGACCGGCGCCTTGTTGATCTTTGACGAGGTCATGACCTCGCGCCTGGGCCCAAGTGGCCTACAGGGCATATTGGGCATTGCGCCGGACCTTACCACGCTGGGGAAATATGTCGGCGGCGGCATGTCTTTCGGCGCCTTCGGCGGACGGGCCGATATCATCGACCGCTTCGACCCCCGGCGGGACGATGCCTGGCCCCACGCCGGCACTTTCAACAACAACGTCCTGACCATGAATGCCGGCCTGACCGGGTTGAGCAAAGTCTATACCGCCGATGTCGCCGAGCGTTTCAACGCGCGCGGCGATGTGCTGCGGCAATCCTTGAACGCTCTGGCCGAGAAACATGGCGCGGAGGTGCAATTCACCGGCCGGGGCAGCATGATGACGGTGCATTTCCGCACCGGCGAGATCCGCAACGTGGAAGACGCCATGGCCGGCCGCAACGAGCTGCGGCCCTTGTTGCACATGGACCTGGTGGGCATGGGCATCTATCCCGCCGCGCGTGGCATGTTCACCCTGTCATTGGCCCATGGGGAAGCGGATTTCGCCGCCCTGGAAGGCGCCATGGAAGAGTTCCTGACCAGCCGCGCCAGCCTGCTGGGCGCATAATTCAAAAATTAGTGGGAGTTTAAACAATGGCGGTCGATGCCGATCTGCAAAAAATTCTGGATATGGTGAAGGAGGCCAACCGCCCCCCATACAAGGATATCACCGTCGAGGAGGCCCGTGCCGGCTATCACGCGACGATCAATCTGCTTGACCCGGAGGGGGAGGATATACACCGCAGCGAGGACCGGAGCATCCCCGGCCCGGCGGGAGATATTCCCGTGCGCGTCTATTGGCCCCGCCCGCTGTCGGGCGGCCAAAGCCTGGGCGTCATGATCTATCTGCACGGCGGCGGCTTCGTGATCGGCGATCTTGATACCCACGATCCCCTATGCCGGCGCCTGGCCAACCGGGGCGACTGCATCGTGGTTTCCGTCCATTACCGCCTGGCCCCCGAACACCCCTTCCCGAGCGCCGGCGAGGATTGTATCGCCGCCATGAACTGGTGTGCGGCCAATGCCGGCGAATGGGGCGGCGACGGCGCCCGCCTGGCCATCGGCGGCGACAGCGCCGGCGGCAACCTGGCCGCCGTCTGCGCCCTCGAGGCCCGCGACAAGGGCGGCCCGAACCTGGCGCTGCAAATGCTGCTCTATCCCGCCGTGGCGGCGGAACTGAATAGCGCCTCGCATGCTGAATTCGCCGAAGGTTGTCTCTTGATCCGGGAAAACATCGAATGGTTCCTGGAACAATATGCCGGCGGCCAGGAGGTCGGCGGCAACCCGGCCTTCGCGCCCCTGATCGCCGCCGATCACGGCGGCCTGGCCCCGGCCGAAATTATCGTTGCCGGTTTTGATCCGCTGCGGGATGAAGGCATGCAATATGCCGAAAAACTCCGGGCCGCCGGCGTTCCAACCAATCTGGTCAACCATGCGGGCGCCGTGCATGCCTTCGTGCAATTCCATGGCGCCTCGGAAGCCGGCCGGCGGGCGGTGGACCATTGCGGCGCCGTACTGAAAAAGGCGCTGTCCGCCTGAGTGTCTGGCCCGCTATCGTTGGCGGCGTTTCATATGGCTTGCCCGGCCAAATGATTTATTTTAGGCTTAAAACAAATCAGGTGAACCAACCATGCAGCGCGCGGACGCCGAAGACGCCACCCAGGACCAAATAGGCGATGACGCCCCCAGATCCCGCCCCCTGGCGGGCCGGCATGCCTTGATTACCGGCGGCAACCGGGGCATTGGCGCCGCCATTGCCGAAGAATTGGCCAGATTGGGCGCTAATTTGACACTGGCGGCGCGGGACGGGGGGAGCCTGAACCTGCAGCGGGAAAAATTGTCCCGGAGCGGCGAGGTTGCCGTCAGCATACAAACCGTGGACCTCCGAGACCCCGCCTCCATCGCCGGGGCCGTGACGGCGGCGGGCGACGATCTGGGTCCGATCGGCATTCTGGTCAACAACGCGGGCGTGGCGCCGTCCGCCCCCTTGGCGAAATTGCAACTGGATAGCTGGCGGGAGGCTTTCGATGTCAACGTCCAGGCGGCGTTTCTGCTGTCCCAGGCCGTGGTGGGCGGCATGGCGGATCTGGGCCATGGCCGCATCGTCAATCTGGCCTCCACGGCCGGGCTGCGGGGCTATCCCTTCGTGGCCGCCTATGTGGCCTCGAAACATGCGTTGGTGGGTTTGACCCGCGCCTTGGCGCTTGAACTGGCCAAGGGTCCGGTCACCGTCAATGCGGTATGCCCCGGCTATACGGAGACGGAGATCGCCTTGAACGCCATCCGGAATATCGAGAAATCGGGCAAGACCGAGGCCGAGGCCCGCGCCATTCTAACCCGCGGCAATCCACAGGGCCGCCTGATCCAGCCGGAAGAAGTCGCCGCCTCCGTGGGCTGGCTGTGCCTGCCGTCATCGGGCGCCGTGACCGGCCAGGCCATCGCGGTGGCCGGCGGCGAGGTGATGTAGGCCATGCCGCTCGAAGCCGCTCTGGAGCAGACCGATAAACCGGAGCTGCGTCCGTGGCCGCGCCTGTTGCGGTGTACCAACCTGGTCGAGGGCGATATCGGCCGCCGCCCGGCGCCCGGAGAGATGACAACATGACGGCCCCGGATACCGGTGCGGGGCTGCTGCAGCCATTGGACATCAACGGCATGGTGCTGGCGAACCGGGTTGCCGTGCCGGCCATGGTGACGCGGCTGTGCGGCGAGGACGGCCTGGTCAACAACGACATCGTGGAACGCTATGTGCGTTATGCCGCCGGCCGGGTCGGCCTGATCGTGGTGGAGGCGACGGCGGTGCATGGCGCCAAATCCGGGCCGTTGCTGCGCCTGTCCGATGACGGTTTCATTCCCGGCCACCGTGAACTGGTGCAACGGGTGCATGACACCTCCGCCTCCAAGGTGGTGCCACAGATCATTCATTTCATGAAGGTGGCCCGGTCTGGCTGGCGGCAGACCATCGATCTGCTGGAGCAGGCAAATATCGACGCCATTATTCATGATTTCGGTCTGGCCGCCCTGCGCGCCCGGGAAGCCGGCTATGACGGGGTGGAACTGCACGCCGCCCATGCCTATACCCTGTCGTCATTCCTTTCGCGGCGCAATCCGCGCAAGGGCCGTTACGGCGGCGGCACTCTGGAAGGCCGGCTGACGATGTTCGGCGAGGTGATGGCCGAAGTCCGCCGCCGGGTCGGCGCGGATTTTCCCGTCGGCGTGCGTTTTCTGGCCGAGGAGGCCATCAAGGGCGGCTATGCCCTGCCCGAGGCACAACAGATCGCCCTGCGCATGGCGCAATGGGGGGTCGACTATATTTCGCTATCCGTCGGCGGCAAGTTCGAGGATGCGGTCCACCGCCCCGGCCAGCCGCTTTATCCCTACACCGGATATTCCGGCGACCGTTGCATGCCCGGCGATTGGTATCCCGCCCTGCCCCATGCCCACCTGGCCGCCGGCATCAAAAGCTACCTCAATGAACGGGGTCACCATATTCCCGTGATGTCGGTGGGCAAGATCGCCGAACCGGAACAGGCCGAATCCCTGTTGCGGAACGGCAAGGCGGATCTGATCGGCATGGCGCGGCAGTTGCTGACCGATCCGGACTGGACGTTGAAGGTGATGCAGGGGCGGGAGGACGAGATTATCCGCTGCGTCTATTGCAATGTCTGCAAGGATTTGGACGAGCGTTTCAAAAAAGTGACGTGTTTTCTGTGGCCCAAGGGGCAGTTACAGGCGCCCGCCGGCACGGCGGGCGGACAGGCGCCGATCTGGCCCGAAGCGGGCGCCGCACTGTCGGGCAAGGGCGCCGAGGGGCGCATCAAACTGGCCTGGTCGGGGGCCCGCAGCCCAGATGGCGAAATCGCCGGCTATGACATCTACCGCGCCGACGAGCATGGCGCCGTGTACTGCGTGGAGGCCGTCAAGGGCCGGCGTTATGTTGACCGCCTGGCGCTCGGCGGCCAGCAATACCGCTATTTCGTGCGCGCGTTCGACCGGGATGGCCGGACCAGCCCGCCGTCGGAAACAATTGCCATAACCATGGCGATGACCGAACATGGGGAAAATTAGCGGGGCAACGGATGTCTGAACTTTTGGCGCCAGGCGGCCCGACCGCTCATGTGGACCATTTCGCCGCCGACAACCTGCCGCCGCGGCCGGCTTGGCCGGAGATCGATTTTTCCCGGCTGCCGGAACTGGCCGCCCTGGGCGGACGCATCAACTGCGCCACTGAACTGCTGGACCGAAAGGCGGCGGAGCATCCCCACCGCCGGGCCGTCTTCGATTGCGATATCACCTGGAGTTACGGCGATCTGCTGGCCAAGGCGAACCGTATCGCCCATGTCCTGGTGGATGATCTGGGCCTGCGCCCCGGTAACCGGGTGCTGCTGCGTTCGGGCAACAATCCCCTGTACGCGGCCTGCTGGTTCGCCGTGATGAAGATCGGCGCCATCGCCGTTGCCACCATGCCCCTGCTGCGCGCGCGGGAGCTGTCCCATATGGCTGATTTCGCCCAGGTCCGGGTGGCGTTGTGCGACCGGAAACTGGCTGGCGAACTACGACAAGCGCGGGAGACTTCCAATTTCCTTGAACGGATCGTCTATTTCAACGGCACCGGGGACGATGGCCTGGAACGGCGCATGGCGGACAAGCCGGAGAGCTTCGACAATATCGATACCGCCGCCGACGATGTCTGCATCATCGCCTTTACCTCCGGTACCACGGGCCAGCCCAAGGCCTGCCTGCATTTTCACCGCGACATCATGGCGGTTTGTCTGACCTCGTCCGCCCGCATCATCAAACCGCGTGCCGACGACGTCTTCGCCGGCACGCCACCCCTGGCCTTTACCTACGGCCTGGGCGGCCTGTTGCTGTTTCCCCTCTCGGTCGGCGCCTCCGTCCTGTTGTTGGATGGCTACACGCCCGACAGCCTGATCGCGGCGATCAACGACCATGGCGTAACGGTGCTATTCACCGCGCCAACCATGTACCGGACCCTGACGCCCCTGGTTGGCGAAACGCCGGTGCCCAGCCTGCGCCTGTGTAATTCAGCCGGCGAGTTCCTGCCCAAGGCGACCTGGGATGGTTGGCGGGACGCCACGGGATTGGCGATCCATGACGGCATCGGCGCGACCGAGTTGCTGCATACCTTCATCGCCGGCACGGGGGACGCCATTCGCCCCGGCGCCACGGGTCAGGCCATCCCCGGTTTCGAGGCGGTGGTGCTGGACGAGGCCGGGGACATCGCGCCGCCTGGCGAGATTGGCCGTCTCGCCGTGCGCGGCCCCACGGGCTGCCGTTATATGGCCAATCCCGCGCGCCAGGCGAGCTATGTGGTGAATGGCTGGAACCTGACGGGCGATAGTTACCTACGCGACGAGACTGGCTATTTCTGGTACCAGGCGCGGACCGACGATATGATCATCTCGGCCGGTTACAACATTTCCGGGCCCGAGATCGAAGCCGTACTAATGGAGCATGAAGCCGTCGCCGATTGCGCCGTGGTCGCCAGCCCCGACGCCCAGCGCGGGCAGATCGTCAAGGCCTTCGTCGTGCCGCGGCAGCCCGAGCGGAGCGGCGCCGAATTGGCGCGGACCTTGCAGGATTTCGTGAAGGCCACGATCGCGCCCTACAAATATCCCCGCGCGGTGGAATTTATTGACGAATTGCCGCGCACCGCCACGGGTAAAATTCAACGGTTCATGCTGCGCCGGCGCGAGGCAAATCCCAGTGGGAGTTAGAGCGCTTTCAACGACGTTGAGAATGCTTTAACCGACCAGCGATCTTACATGTTCGTCGGATTTGGCGCCGATACCCGATAGGGCGGAAGAAATTTCACTGGCTGAAACACTGCTATCATCCCCGAGCTGGGAAGCCACCCGAAGCGCCAGGGCGCTCTGTTCGAGCAATTCAAGCTTCCGCTCATTGGCGCCTTCGTCGCGGATTGTATTGACGACCCGGATTACGGCGTCACACAAACCGCCCAACCGCGCGGCCTCGACCGAGGAAATCGTGTCATGGAATACGCCGCCCGACTTTAGAATTTGTAGCAATTCCCGGTCGATCCAGTCGGACAGGGAGGGATCGCCATGGGCCTTGTAAAGGTTATCGGAAGTCGCCCAGACACGGCGGGCGATATTGCGGATCTTGACCCGGCGCAGTTTGTCCAAGGCGGCCTCGATCATTTTCCGGTTGGGGGCCAGTTTCAAACGCTTTTGGGCGCGGGCCCCGAGAGAATTGGGCACCTCCACGGTGCCGGCGTCTTCGGCACGGGCGTGGGCGGTGCGGCGGTCGGGGCCGAAATAATCTTCCGTTACCACGAACGGTTTTTGATGATTGGCCAGCGCCTCGATCCGCTCGCTTAGATTTGTCGTAGAATAAGGGCTGACGAGAAAATCGTCGGCGCCTGAATTAATGATGGAGCGGACAACACGCAAACGGGCATCCCAACTGGTCAAAATTATGGGCAGGAAAGGATCCTCGCCGCAGCGAAGCCGCCTGAGGTCATTGACCAACGCGGAAACCCCGTCGTGGCGGTCATGCACGGTCAAGATGGCCAGATCGAATTGGTTCGCAGACAAGGCCTGGTGCGCCTCATCGAGGCTTTCGCATTCCTCAATCCGCCAAAAACCAATAATATTCAAAATTGAGCGCGTCTGCTTGCGTAAATGTAGATTTTGGTCAAAAACCAAAACATTCGCTTCGACGTATGGCTGTTTTTCCATGGCTCCGCACTCATTACGTCCGTCCCCGGCATTTCAGCCCGGGCACCGAATAAGACGCGGCGACGCCATGAATATCAGGCGTGGGCGTTTAAACAGAATGACCAGAAAAGCTTAACGATAAGTTTATTTCGGCCCCGCCACCTTTGAAAACGACAGGCCGTGCCGAATGGTTGGCACATTTTCAATGCGCTCTGAACCGCTAAACCGCTTTCGCGACTTCATCGGACAAACGGAACGCCGCATTGGCGGTATCCTCATCCACGTCCAAGGCAACCCGCAAGGCCAAGACCGTTTGCTCCAAAACAGCCAGCCCCTTGGCATCCAGGTTCGGCGCGGACCGCCTCAATTGGTCCGTGACCTGTTCCACCGAATGACAAAAAGAATAAATATGATCCATTTCCGTCACCGCCAATGCGCGGCGAATAACAGCCAACGAGGTCTCGATAGCGGCCACTTCGGTGGCGGCGCGGGCGCGCATATACCCGCCATCCCCACAATGGCGCCGCAATACCTTGGCAATAGCCTCAATGCGCTGGGCGACGTTGGTGATCTTGATTCGTTCCAGACCGAGACGGGCGGTTTTGATCGCATCCGGGCTGGCGGCAAAATCAGGGCGATCCTCGACTTTGGCACGCAAGGCATTCGGCACCTCGACACTGCCCTTGGCCGCCCGCCGCTCTTTGGCGTCCCGGCGGTCCGGGCCCAAATAACTTTCCGTTTCGATGAACGGTTTACGCGCCGTGACCAAGGCGTTCACGCGGGCGCCAAGTTGTTCCGTGGTGAAGGGCCACATGAGCAGTTGATCCGTGCCCGTGTTCAAAGCCTTGGCCACCACGTCGGCGGCGCTGTTCCAAGAGGCCAGTATCATGGGTGTGTAGGGATCCGAAGACGTCCCATGGCGGCGGGCCCGCTTGATCAAATTCGCGATACGGTCCTCATTGCCGTCGGCGGCGAAAACGACCATATCAAACTACCGGGCTTTGACGACGGTGATAATATCCTTCGCCCTTTCCACGTTGGCGATACGGCGGAAACCCAGATCCCGCAGTGCCGAAGTGGTTCCCTTGCGGACCTGTGGCCGCGCGTCGAAATGCAGGATCGATGCCCTGGCATATTCCGATTTTTGCGTCATTCACCCTTCAGTCTGTTGCTACCGT
>JAYGEB010000254.1:0-2565 GCA_046582595.1 Alphaproteobacteria bacterium
AGTCAAATTTCGCCGAGGCGCACAGCAACCTTGGCAATGCGCTCCAGGATTTAGGCGCACTGGATGAGGCCGTGGCAAGTTACCGGAAAGCCTTCGCCATCAAGCCCGATTACGCCGAGGCGCATAACAACCTAGGCAACGTGTTCCGTGAACTGAGGAAGATGGATGAGGCCGTGGCAAGCTATCGCAAAGCCATAGCCATCTGGCCCGATTTCACCGATGCGCACAACAATCTTGGCAATGCGCTTCAGGAACGGGGGCGGCTGGATGAGGCGGTGGCAAGTTACCGGAAAGCTATAACCATCAAGCCCGATTACGCCGAGGCGCACAACAATTTGGGACTCGCGCTAATGGCTGATGGAAGGCTGGACGAGGCGATTGTTCACTATCAAAAAGCCATCAGCATCAAGCCCGATTTCGCCGATGTGCACAACAATTTGGGATACATTCTACAGGAAACCGGGCGGCTGGAGGAGGCCGAGCAAAATTTCCGAAGGGCATTGGAGTTCAAGCCCGACGCGACCTTGACGTTGGTTAACCTGGGCAACGTGCTGAAAGATATTGCATACAATAACGAACGGACCGATCAACGGGAAATTTCCGCCGTCACCGGCAATAAAAACCGCGTAGACCCTATAATAAACGGTGGACTTTGGCAGGAGGCACATGCCTGTGCCGACCAGGGTCTATCCCTTACCCCGAATAATACCAATGCATTAGCGCTAAAAACCGTGGTATTGCTGGCTTTGAACGAGCATGACGATTGGGCCGCTCTCGTCGATTGCGACCGCTTGATCCAGATTCAAACCATGAGCGTGCCTGAAGGATACGCGGATTTAACAACGTTCAACGAGTCGTTACTGCAACGTTGCGCCAATGACCCGAGCCGGAATTCCGAATCATTTGGAAAATCGATACGAATGGGGCAACGAATCGATCATCTCCAGCATGATCCGTATCCTGGCCCCGTTAGCCTGCTATTGGAATTCGCCAACGAAGAGGCCAAGCGCTATTGCACCGAGCATCCGATAGATGCCCAACATCCTTTTCTGGCTCAATATCCGAGTCATTGGAACATCATTGCCTGGGGCTCGATTTTGGGCAAACAGGGGCACCATGTATCACACATACACGGCGATGGCTGGTTGAGCGGCGTGTATTACGGCAAACTTCCCGACGTTATGGATTCGGAAAACAGGAAACGGGAAGGTTGGATAAAATTTGGCCGGCCCAATAATTATGTCGATAACGAAAGCAGCCCAGAGTTTCACTTTCTCCGGCCCAGGGAGGGGATGATGATTCTATTTCCATCATACTTCTACCATCAGACGGTTCCCTTAGAATCCGATGATACCCGGTTTACCGTGGCTTTTGATCTCATACCGTCCTCCCGGTAGGGGGCGTGCAACATTTCGCCATGATAAGCGGACTTCTCCGCCAGCCCTGAATTTGGCCTGCTGTGAGGGGTAAAGCGGTCGTCGTCACCTGACCGACGGCTGCCCTTCCTCACCCCTTGACAAATAATGTCAAATGTTCTATATTTGTTCTTTACCGCCCCGGCCACTGGACGGGCGCTCTTTGACATTGTGAATAGCAAAAACGGCCCGCCCCCAATCGCTCAGGGGTACATTGAAATATGCCCAAATCCTTTGTAACGGCCCCCCCAATCGTCCTGGGGCGGAGATTGCGTGCGTTGGCGAAAAAAAATGCGGACAAATGTGGACATATGCGGACATTTCGCTCAGGATTTGCCATAATCCCAAAGCGGAAGAATTATGGCCGCCGTTAAAATCCAATCGCCCCCCCCCCTAATCGCCCCCGCCTCAATCGCCGAAGCGCGACGGTTCCGGCCCCTCGCCGGTCCACGGCTGGCGGCCCTGATACGGGTATTTGGGATCGGAATAGCCCGGCGTCGACGGATGGCCCGACGGCACCAGACCGTCGACCAGCGCCTCGTCCTCGGCGGTGAAATCGTGCTTCAGCGCGCCCAGGTATTCCTTCCACTGGCCCGTGGTGCGCGGCCCGGCCAGCACCGAGGTGACGAGGGAGTTGTTGAGCACCCACCTAAAGGCGAACTGCCCCGCCGTCATGCCGCGCTTTTCCGCGTGCTGCTTGAGGGTGCGCGCCATCTGCAGGGATTCAGGACGGAATTCGGTTTCCATCATGCGCCGGTCCCCGGCCCCGGCGCGGGTGCCTTTGCCGGCCTTGCGGCCCGGCGTGTATTTGCCGGTCAGCACGCCGCGGGCCAAGGGGCTGTAAGGCACGACGCCGAGACCGAAATACTCGCAGGCCGGCAGAATATCAGCCTCGGGCATCCGGTTCATGGCGTTGTAATAGGGCTGGCACACTACCGGCGGCGGCGTGCCCATGGCCTCGGCCAAGCCACAAATGGCGGCGATGCGCCAGCCGGCATAGTTGCTGATGCCCCAATAGCGCGCCTTGCCCCGGCGGATGACGTCGCCGACGGCCTGAACGCTTTCCTCCATCGGCGTGTCCAGGTCGTCGAGATGAAAGTAGTAGATATCGACGAAGTCCATGTTCAGCCGCTTGAGGCTGGCGTCGATG
>JAYGEB010000289.1:0-4428 GCA_046582595.1 Alphaproteobacteria bacterium
TCCATCTCCTGGGCCCGGGCAACGGCCACGCCGGCCGAACTCTCCCTGGTCACCTCGCGTTATATGGTCTCGCCACGCTACGACCTGATTTTCTTTATCCTATCGCCCCTGTTGGCTCTGGTCCTTGGGTTGTCGCTGGCCAATACGCCGCTGAACGGCGAAGCTGTTCATAGCGGCGACAATTTGCTGGATATCTTCCTGGCCACGTTCATCATGTCGCATCTGGTGATCGTCATCTTCCGCTCCCATCTCAATCCCGCGATCTACAACTTGCATCCCTTCCGCTTCACGGTCGTGCCCTTGTTGCTGCTGGTGCTGATGGGATTATCCACCTGGGCCCTGGTGATCGGTGCGGTGATCGCGACATTTTGGGACGTCTATCATTCCAGCCTGCAAACCTTCGGCCTTGCCCGGATCTACGACAAGCTGGCGGGCAACGACCCCCGCGTTGGCCGGCGCCTCGACATCATATTGAATTTTTACATCTATGCCGGGCCCATCGCCGCCGGCGCCACATTGATGGACCATGTTGATGAATTCTATGAATTCGGGAAGGTCCGCGCTGTTTTCTTTACGGCCATACCGGCTTATGTGGAATCCAACAGCGGCATTCTAAGTTGGCTGGTGATTGGCACCGGCGTACCCTTGCTTTTTTATTACCTGTTTGCCTATTGGAAGCTGGCCCGGGCCGGGCACCGGATCTCGTATCAAAAGGTCGTGCTGCTGTTTCTGACCGGCCTTTGTTCGATCTATGCCTGGGGCTTCAACCCTTTCGGCATGGCGTTTTTCATCGTGAATTTCTTCCATGCTTGGCAGTATTTCGCCCTCATCTGGTGGTCGGAGCGAAAAACCCTGATCCGCCTCGCCGGCCGGGAGGGCCGGCGCCATGCCGCCGCGGCGGGTTTGGCGCTGCTCATCGGGTTCGCGCTGGTCTATGGCATCCTCGCGGGCAATTACCATGGTAACAATAGCTGGATCGCCAGCACCTTCCTGGTCGTCTCCCTGATGCATTTTTGGTATGACGGCTTCATCTGGTCGATCCGGAGCAATCAAATCTAGGGCTGTCATGGCATGCGGCGCATCAAAAAAGTGGAACTATGAATATGTCGATTTTGGCGATTGGCGGGGCCGGCTTTATTGGCCGGCGCTTGATACCGATCCTGGCGGCGGCGGGCCACGAAGTAACCTGCATGGATATCGATGCCGCGGGCGCCGGGGCCGCGTTCGCCGGCCTTGGCGGCAAGGTCAAGGTGGTGCGCGGCGATGTGAGCCAATTCGATGACGTCATCGGCGCCATGCAGGAATGCCGCGCCGAGCGGGTGATCAATCTGTCATATTTCATTGGCGATCTGCCGCCCCACGTGGCCTTCAAGCTCGATATTCAAGGCATGGACAATTGCTTCGAGGCGGCCAGACGCAGCGGCGTTAAGCACACGGTCTTCGCCAGCTCGCTGGCAGTAACGGGCGCGCAATCCCACTTCGGCGACCGATTGGTCGATGAGACCGATGAGCGCCGCGGCGACAGCCAATATGCCGTCAACAAGATCACCAACGAATGGCAGGCCCACGATTACCGCCGCGCCCATGGCATGACGATCACCTGCATACGCCCGGCCAATGTGACCGGACCCGACAAAAAATTCGGTTCGATCGATCACGTGAACTGCATGTGCCAGCCGGCGCGCGGGCAATCCGTCACCTTCCCCCACGCCGACACCATGCGCTGCGTCATCCACGTGGAAGACATGGCGGAGGTCTTCGCGCGGGTTTTGCTGGCCGACCAGCCGAAACACGAAACCTATAATTCCGGCGGCGCCACGGTCAGCCTGGCCGAGCTGGCGGACCAGGTGCGGGAATTCCTGCCCAATGCCGATATCCAATTCGAGGCGGCGACCGGCGGCCGGGAAATTTCCGGCAATTACCTGATCGACAACAGCCGCCTGGTCGAGGAATTCGGCGTACAGTACGCACCGCTGCGCCAACGGGTCGGCGAGGTCATCAACGACATCCGTGGAGATGAAGGGCTGTTCCCCGTCACCTAGAGCATGTTCTTTTAAAACATGCCCGGACTCTTAAGAAAAGAGCAATTGAACCAATCACTTGGGTCGCGATAGCGACTCCAATTAATTGAAAATTGCTCTAAATCGAAAGGATAGGATACCATGCAGTTTGGCGCGTTTTTCCCAACCCAGGATATGCCGGCCGATCGTGTCGCCATCCGCGATTGGGCCCAGGCGGTGGAAGATCTTGGCTACGACTACATACAAGTTCCCGATCATGTGCTTGGCGCCGACCGTGCCGCGTTGCCCGATTATGAAGGCCCCTATGACATCGATGATACATTTCACGAGGTCTTCGTAACCCTGGGCTTTTTGGCGGCGGTGACCGAGCGCGTGGGCCTCTCGACCGGGGTTCTGATCCTGCCGCAGCGGCAGACGGCCCTGGTCGCCAAGCAGGCCGCCCAGATCGATATCCTTTGCGGCGGCAGGTTCCGCCTGGGCGTCGGCGTTGGCTGGAACCCGGTGGAATATGAGGCGCTTGGTCAGGATTGGAAGACCCGCGGCCGCCGACAGACCGAGCAGGTCCAGCTCATGAACCGCTACTGGACTGAGCGGACGGTTGATTTCGCCGGTGAATTCGACCGTGTGCACCATGCCGGCATCAGCCCACCATCCCTGCAACAGCCGATCCCGGTGTGGTTCGGCGGCGGCGCGGACGGCATATTGAAACGCGCGGCAAAGTACGGTGCTGGGTGGATTCCCCTCGGCAATCCCGGCAGCAAGGCCCGGGCGCGGCTGGAGACGCTGCATGGCTATTTGCGCGAGGAGGGCCGCGACCCGGCCGCCTTCGGTCTGGAAGCCTGGGTCCGCTCCGGCATCGGTGGACCGGAGGACTGGCGCGGGACGGTTGAAACATGGCGCGGCATGGGCGCGAGCCATATCACGTTTAATACCTCAACAGGCCAGGAGAGCGAGGCCCTCGATGGGCAGATCGAAGCCATGGGCGCGTTCATGGCGGCGATGCAATAATTCAATTCTTGGAAGCCAAGAACGGAGAAAGATCATGAGTGAAAACGGCGCCTACATTATCGAGTTGGACAAGGAACGCATGCAGGCCATGGCGGACAAGGATATCGCCAAGCTGAAAAACCTGCTGTGCAAGGATTTGATTTACACCCATTCATCGGCCCGCCTGGACACCAAGGAAAGCCTGATCGGCAATATGGAATCCGGCGCCACGGTCTACACCGCCGTCGCGCCGTCGGACGTCGTGGCCCAGGATTTGGGTGATGTGGTCGTCTTGACCGGCATCGCCCAAATCAATGTTGAATTGAACGGCGCGGCCAATGCCTTCGGCGTCCGCTTCACGGACGTTTACCAGAACCAGAACGGCACCTGGCGAATGGTCGCTTGGCAATCGACCAGGCTGCCAGCCTAGACTTTTTTCGATATTCATCGAAGCAAATCTCGTCTTCTTCGCTCACGCTTGTGCGCAAGAGCGCACCGCTCCGCGCGGGCGGCGCATAAGCGCCGGGCTGCCGTCGCAGCCTTGTCTGCAAACAGGATAGGGGTCACAGGATAGGGGTCTACCATTCAATTTTGACCCCGGTATTTCGTATTTGCGACCCCTAGATTTGCGGCCAATCGCCTCAACCATCCGCGTCCTTCGTATCTCTGGCAGCATGCGATACCTCTCAATCCTTGGAACTCTTCCAAAGACCGGACATATCATTCGCTACCGGTACGCAACTCGGATGAACTTGACTTCAAAAACCTCCGATGCAAACTGCGTCGAAATGGAGTGGCCGGCATGGCCGCCGCGTAAGGGAGTTCAATAATGGGAGCACGTTCGGGAACACAATATCTAGACTCCCTGCGGCGCAATCAGCCGCACGTTTATCTCGATGGCGCGCGGGTGGAGGATATTCCCGGCCATCCGGCGTTTGTTGGCCCCATACGTTCGATCATGGAACAATACGATCTACAGCACGCGGCGGAATTTCGCGACATCTGCCTTTATGAATCGCCAAGCAGCGGCGAATTGGTCTCCTCCTCGTTCATGGTGCCGCGATCCCACGAGGACATCGTCAAGCGCCGGCGCCATTTCAAGGCGCGGGCCGATCACAACTTTGGTCTGATGGGCCGGGCCCCCGATTTTATGAACGCCATGGTGACGGGCTGGGAACTGGGGGCCGAGAAATTCGCCTCCTTCAAGCCCGAGGCCGGTGAGCGCGCGCGCAAATATTACGAGTATGTGCGCGAAAACGACTTGTTCTTGACCCATGTCCTGGTCAATCCGCAAATTGACCGCTCGCGCACCTCCGCCGAACAGGAAGATCCCCATCTGCATCTTAGCCGGGTCGGTGACACGGAGGACGGGATTATTGTGCGGGGCGCGAAAATGCTCGCTACCATGGCGCCCTTGACC
>JAYGEB010000475.1:0-4064 GCA_046582595.1 Alphaproteobacteria bacterium
AACTCGCACACCGCGTCTTCCAAACCTACGAAGAGATCGTCGATGCCTGCTGCGAGGCCTGGGCCGATTTCACCGCCACGCCCGACAGAATCGCCTCCATAACGCGACGCGAATGGGCAAACGTGTCATGACTTATGACGTATGGTATTATATCGTCATCGTCCGAGCAGTTTTGTAAGCCGGTGGACGATATAAGTACTACGTCCTCCAATTAATTCCTAGGTTCCGGGAATGACGCGTTGCAAGGCCAGGGTCAGGACGAAACAGGCGGCCGCGGCCCAGGCCATTTGCGGGGCCCCCATGTAGGCGATCAGGACCCCATCCAGCAGGGACATGCCGGCGATCAGGGAGACCACGGCGCGGGGGATGTCGCCGGGCCCCCGCCGCCACAGATAGCGCAGGGCGTTAATCATCCAGAGGACAAACGCGGCGGCCAGAAGCATCGCGGTGCCGCCGCCGCCGGCCGTTACCGTGGTTGCACCAATCCAGACCGCCGCCGCCGCCGGAACTGCCAGGAACAACAAGGGCCACAGGTTGGCGACCGAGCCGATGTTCTCCTGCTTGGCGATATAGGTCAGACCGATCAGATAGCAGAACAGGGCAAGGGCGCCCAAATACAAAACCACCGGCGGCTGCGCGGTGACCAGAAACGCCGCCGTCAGATAGATCAGAACCCGGCACAGGCCCATCCAGGCGGGTCCGACCGGGTCCGTCTTGTGCCGCCAGTCGTAATAGACGATGGCGCCGGCCAGGGCGATGCCAGACAGGCCCGGCGCCATGCCCCCCGGCACATTACCCTTCCACCAGAACAGCGCGGCGATGCCCATGGCGAGCATGCCGTAGCCGCATATATAGACGGCGCGGGCGCTGGCCTGGCCGGAAGGAATGGGCCGTTCGGGGCGTTCCACGGCGTCGATATGGCGGTCGAAGGCGTCGTTGAGGTACATGCCGCCGACATAGAACAAGGACATGACGGCCATCAGACCGAGGCCCAGGTCCAGGGCGACGCCGCTGCCCGCCAGAACCAGGCCAGCCAGGCTGTTGGACCAGACCGTGGGCAGGTTGGAGACCCGGCCCAGGCGCAGGGCGACCTTCCAGTTCATGGTTCCATGGAGTCCTTGGGGGAGTCCTTGGGGGCGTCCCCGATGCCGTCCCAGGGGCCGTCTCCCGATACAAGCTGGCCATGGGCCCAGCGCATTTCCTTGACGATATTGGTGACGACATCGTCCTTGCGGTGTGCCTCGGGCAGGACATCCCAGGTATAGGTCTCAACCTCCAGATGCCGGGTTACGGGGCTTTGCCGCTGGCGGGCCAGGAACCGCTCGACCGCCGGGCGGGTGGTGGCGAAACCGTCCAGATTGGCGAGAAAAATCGGCACATGAAAATGCACCCGCCATTCAGGTTTTTCGGCCGCCTTGAAGGCGGCGAAGGCATCGTCGAGATCCAGATACCGCTCCAGCCCCCGTTCCGTCCTGGCCACCACCTGATGCAGATAGACGGCGTCGTCGAACGTCCGCAGGCGGGCGATATCAGCCTTGCCGACTTGTGGCAGGCGCAGGCCGGCGCTGATCTGTACTTTTGGAATGGCGATGCCGGCGGCAATAAGGGCGTCCACCGCCTCGCCCGGATCCTCGAACTCCACCGCCGCATGGCATAAATCCAGACAGATGCCCAGATGGCGGTGCAAGTCGGCCTCGGCCTGCGCGCGGGAGCTACCGGTGTATTTACTCATCGGGGAAACGGCGGCGGCGTTGAACAAATGACGCTTGAAGGCGTTTACCGCTTCCTCGGTGGTTTCCAGGACGCAGCAAGGTTCCGGCTCCAGGGCCAGGGCGA
This sequence comes from Alphaproteobacteria bacterium, assembly GCA_046582595.1. Classification (GTDB taxonomy): domain Bacteria; phylum Pseudomonadota; class Alphaproteobacteria. The sequence continues at coordinate 1,837 of JAYGEB010000475.1, forward strand.
TGGTACGGCCCGTGACCCGGCGTAGGTGCACCAGATAGGCCGCATGGCGGAGCATATTGCCGGCCATCTCCTTGATCGTCTCCGGGCCCTCCACGGCCGGCTTGAAACCGCCCGGCACGGTTGAGATGCTGCCCTCGATTGGCTCTCCGCCAGTATCGCCACCGGGCAGCAGGCGGGCCAGAATGGTGGCCAACTGGTTGGAATAGTCCACCCGCTCGGGCGTGCGCCAATCGGGTTGGTAGACTTCCTCCTTGACCCTGACGCCGTGAAAAGTGCCATAGGGGAAGCCGTTGATGGTAAAGACGTAGAGGCCATTGGAGGTGAGAATATCCTGCAATTCGGCGAAAGCTTCGGGCGCCAGTAGATCGCGGGCGGCAACGGCCGAGAGGCGCAGGCCCACTCCGAAATCCTGGTCGGGGCAAAACCGCGACTTGACCTCTGGCAGATGCACGCGCAGGGCATGCGCCGTCTGCTCCCAGGTTTCGCCGGGATGAATGTTGGTGCAATAGGTCAGATGGGCACCGCCGCTTTCGGGCCCAAGCTTCACGCTCCGGCCCGATCCCGCAGCCAGTTCCGTGCCGCCAGCATCTTCTCCTTGTCGATGCTGTGCACTTCCACGCCGCGGCCCACCGCTTCAATCAAGGTGATGGTCAACTCCCCGCCCAAATGTTCCTGAAACTCGCGCAGCCCGTCCAACACCGCGATTTCACCGTCCGCGGCCCTTAGGTTCAAGCTGTCGTGCCACAATTCGAACCCCAATTGCTCCAGCAGGCCGCAAATGCGCTCGCCGTCCGCCGCCGCGAGCAGGCCCGACAGCACCGCATAACGGGCATCCATGGCCATGCCGATGGCCACCGCCTCGCCATGGCGCAGCGCGTGGCCGCTCAGGCCTTCCAGTTTGTGGGCCGACCAATGACCGTAGTCCAGGGGTCTGGCGCTGCCCTTCTCGAAGGGGTCTCCGGCGGAGGCGATATGTTGCAAATGCAATTCGGCGCAACGCCTGATCATGTGATCCATGGCGGCGGCTTCAAACCGCGCCAGGACCCCGGCGTTGGCCTCCAGCCAGGTGAAAAAGCCGCCGTCCCGGATCAGCGCGACCTTCACGGCTTCGGCCATGCCGGCGATCTTGTCCCGGCGCTCCAGCGTTTTAATGAAGGCGGCGTCGTTGAGGACCGCGAAAGGTGGCGCGAACGTGCCGACGAAGTTTTTTACCCCGAAGGCATTGGCGCCGTTCTTGACCCCGACGCCGGAATCGTTCTGCGCCAAAACCGTGGTTGGAACCCGTACCAGCCGGACCCCGCGATGACATATCGCCGCCGCATAACCAACCAAATCCAGGACCGCGCCGCCGCCAATGGCCAGCACATAGGAATGGCGATCGACCGCCAACTCCAACATCCGCCGTAGCAGGTCATCCGCCGCGCCTGGGCGGTTTTTGATCGCCTCGCCGCCCGGCACCACATCCGTGGCCAGCAGCTCCAGGCGGGCCTCATGGCGGGCGGCATAAGCTGCGATACGCCCGGTCAAATCCGGCCAGGCTGTCGCCACGCCCTGATCCAGCACGACGAACAGGCGATGGCGCTTATCGGGCTCATGGTAGGAAAGTACATCCCCCAGGACCGGGTTGCCGGGATCAAATAGATCATTGGTAAAGACCACCGGATATTCCACCGCCATGGTAAAGCGTTGGACATAAGTCTCGGTGGCGGTTTCCCTTGCCGCCGCTCCGGTCTGGCGCCATTCCCCCGCCAGCCCATTATTCCGTTGCGCATCCTGCGTCATGGCGCCTCGATTAGTCTTTTGTTTCAAGTCACTATGACATGGTTCGCGGGCACCGCGCCACCACTAGAGCAGGTTCTTTTAAAACATCTTCGAACTCTCAAGAAAAGAGCAATTGAAAAATCGCTTGGATCACGATCGCGACACCAGTCAATGGAAAAATGTTCTCGCGGATGCCAGGTCCAAGCTCCCATGTGCCGTTCCTGAAATGGCTGGCGAAATTGCTGCCCGCCCATTGCCATCCGCGGTCCGGGCCCACTCATAGATGCCCCGTTCAATCAAAAGGATAATTGCCGGCTGCTTCCTGCAATTCAGCATTCGGTCACACATTTTTCATGTTTTAATCGCCGTGGAAACCGTTGCCAAAAAAGGGAGGAAGGCCACCGCCGCCTTGACAATCTGAACCTTGCGCCCCGGCGTATCGAGATAGCGCAATCCGCTGGCCAGAC
>JAYGEB010000048.1:0-14705 GCA_046582595.1 Alphaproteobacteria bacterium
CCCTGAAAAATGCAGATACGTCGAATATTGACGCCTACGGTTCCGTCTGTGCGAAACTTCGCTTGCCGTGATTGTCGCCTTAGATGAGCGAACGGGAAAGGTCGTTTTCCGGTCAACGATCCTGGCGCCCGTTCAATAGCAACCAAGCGGCAATCTACGGTGGTGACAGGGTGCGCTATAAAACTTTTTCGTCAATAGTTAATTTTTAGCGACCACCCGACATTGGATGGGGCATGGCGCCCGCGATTATTCTGAAAAGGCCTCGTCGGGATATCACGCCCGGGCCCCGGCAAGCCTTCGGGACAGGACCAGAACCGCCAGCCCGCCTAGGCCAGGGGGAAAGTGACCGTCATCATCGTGCCCTGGTCCGGAACGGAGCGAACGGTAATATCCGCGTCCATGGCGTCGGCCAGACGCCGCACGATTGTGAGGCCCAATCCGACGCCGCCGTCTTGGGAATTGTAGGGTAGTTCCTGCAGCGTCGTGAAAGGTTCAAAAATTTTGTCAAAGTCATCATTTTCCATGCCGATGCCCGTGTCTTCCACGTCCAGGGCGCCCCTGCCGTATTCCTGGCGCGAGGTTACCCGGACCATGCCGCCATCTTTATTTTAACGGATCGCGCTCATGATCAGATTGAGGACAATCTGGCGGACGGCGCGTTCATCGGCCTGTATGAGAAGCGGCGCATCCAAACCCAGTAGCCGGATCGAGACATTCGCCTTTTCCGCCATCGGCTTCGCCAGGCCGGCGGCAAAACGGATCGCGGAGACAATATCAACGGGCGTGATATTCACTATTCGTTGATTCTGCTCAAGCTGGGAAAATTCGAGTATGTCGGTGATCAAATCCAGCATATGGCGGGCGGCGCCATTGATATCTCTCGCATACTCGGCATATTTTTGTGGCGTTGCCGGGCCCATCACCTCCTGACCAATGATGTCGGAAAAGCCGATAATCGCATTGAGCGGCGTGCGCAGTTCATGGCTCATGGAGGAGAGAAATCTGTGCATGACGGAATGAACCCCCGCAATCAATTGCCGGGCCGTGGCCGCTCCCGCATCGGAACTCCGCCGAAACAGGGCGGTGGCCATATCCATGCCCTGGCTGGAGGAAAGAACGGAGGACACGGCGAGACGAACCGTTGTGCCGTCCGCGGCCGTTATTTTCACGTCTCGCCAATCGGCCTTCGCCGATGTCCAGTCAGCGTGAAGAAACAGGCGGGCAAGCATCTCTTTTTCGCCGCCATCCACGGCCGGGCGGATGATATCCCTGGCATCGCGGCCTATCAATTCTTCGGCCCCATAGCCAAATAGCCGTTGGGCCGCGGCATTGGCGGCCAAAATCAACATATCGCGATCAAAGCAGACGCAGGCGTCCTCCACCGCCTCGATGGCGGCGGACAATACCAATTGGCCGCTGACCATTTGAGGATTTTTTTCTCGGCCGTCGCCGCTCATTTCAACGTCCCGTCATGCCAAAAGCCAACTCCGGATATATGATTTCTCAACGAAAGGCTCCATGACGTATTGGCTTAACGGCACGCAAGTCGAGGACTTCGGGATATTCTCGCACAAAGATATGGGTAACGCAGCATATTAATGACCTTTGATATGCTGGTTTAGAGCAATTCACCATTGCTCCGAGCCGCCCAGCCTATTGGCCAAATTGCACTCTTCCAATCTAAAATCTCGACAGGGCGTCGCGCAATTTATCGCGGGTTCGTTCGGTTTCCACCAGGCGTTCGCGATGGGTTTCAACGACCTCCGCCGGAGCCTTGCCGGTGAAGCCGCTGTTGGCCAGTTTTTTCTCCATGCCGGCGATTTGGCCGTCCAATTTGGCCACTGCCTTGCCAAGGCGCCGGCGCTCCTGGTCCAAGTCGATAACATCGGCCAGGGGCAGCACCAGGGTCGCTTCATCGACCACGGTCTGCACGGAGCCGGCGGGCGGTTCGCCAACCTGCTCGGCCGTTTCGCTGATCCGGGCCAGGCTGGCGATCAGGTCACGCTGACGCTCCAGGCGGGCCAAGGTTTCCCCGCTCGCCCCACTGAGGAACAGCGGGATCCTGGCGCCGGGCGGTACGTTCATTTCGGCCCGGACGGAGCGGATTTCGCTGACCATGCGGATCACCCAATCGATCTCCGCCGCCGCCGCCCCGTTGACCAGCTCGTCGCCGTAATCGGGCCAAGCGGCGCGGACCAGCATGCCGTCACGCTCACCCGTGCGTCCCCAAAGCTCTTCCGTCACGAACGGCATGAAGGGGTGCAACAGGCGAAGAATGGCGTCGATGGCCCAGGCGGCCGTCGCCTGGGCCTCCCGCCTGGCTGGGCCGTCGGGGCCTTGCAGGACGGGTTTGGAGAATTCCACATACCAATCACAAAAGGTGCCCCAAACAAAATGATAGGCATCATTGGCCGCCTCGTTGAAGCGGTAACCGTCCAGGCCGGAGCCGATGCGGTCCTGGGCCTGCTTGAGCTGGCCCACCAGCCATTGGTTGACGGTCCCCGTCACGGCGGCCGGATCAAAGCTGGGGCGGAGCACACAGCCGTTGATTTCGCAGAACCGCGCCGCGTTCCACAGCTTGGTGGCGAAGTTGCGGTTGCCCTCGATACGCTGTTCGGAAAGTTTGACGTCGCGGCCCTGGGCGGCCTGACTGGCCAGGGTGAAGCGCAGGGCATCGGCGCCGTATTTGTCGATCAATTCCAAGGGATCGACAACATTGCCTTTGGATTTAGACATCTTCTGGCCCTTGGCATCCCGCACCAGGGCATGGATGTAGACAGTATCGAAGGGCACTTCGCCATGGAAATGCAAGCCCAGCATCATCATCCGGGCGACCCAGAAAAAAATGATGTCAAAGCCGGTGACCAGCAGCGAGGTGGGGTAATAGCGTTCCAATTCCGGCGTTTTGTCGGGCCAGCCCAGGGTGGTCAGAGGCCACAGGCCGGAGGAAAACCAGGTGTCCAGCACATCCTCGTCCTGACGCAATTCGACCGCTTCGCCGTAATGGGCCAGGGCGGCGGCCTCCACCTCCGCAAAAGTCATCTCGACGAATATCTCGCCGTCCGGTCCATACCAGGCCGGGATCTGATGGCCCCACCATAGCTGTCGGGAAATGCACCAGGGCTGGATGTTCTCCATCCATTCGAAGTAGGTTTTTTCCCAGCTCTCCGGCACGAACTTGGTCCGCCCCGAACGCACGGCCTCGATCGCCGGCTGGGCCAGGGTTTCAGCATCGGCATACCATTGTTCGGTCAGCCACGGCTCGATCGGAACATTGCCGCGGTCGCCGTAGGGCACCATGTGGGTATGGTCATCGGTCCGGGCGATCAGGCCCTGGGCGTCAAGATCCGCCACGATTATTTCCCGCGCGGCGAAGCGGTCCAAACCCCGATAGGCCTCGGGCGCGTTCTCGTTGATGCGGGCCTCTTCATCCAGCACATTGATCATTTCCAGGCCGTGGCGGCGGCCGACCTCAAAATCGTTGAAATCATGGGCCGGCGTCATCTTCACCGCGCCGGAACCTTGTTCGGGGTCGGCGTAATCATCGGCCACGATGATTAGCCGGCGGCCGACCAGGGGCAGGATGGCGTATTGGCCCACCAAATCCCGGTAGCGTTCATCGTCGGGGTGCACGGCAATGGCGGTGTCGCCCAGCATGGTCTCGGGCCGCGTCGTGGCGACGGTGATAAATTTACTTCCGTCGTCCGCAAGCGGGTAATTGATGTACCAAAGATGGCCGGCCACCTCGGTCTGCCGCACCTCCAGATCCGAGATCGCGGTTTTCAATTTCGGGTCCCAGTTGACCAGGCGCTTGTCCTTGTAAATCAAGCCCTGCTTATACAGTTCCACAAAGACCTTGCGCACCGCCTTGGACAAGCCCTCGTCCATGGTGAAACGTTCCCGGTCCCAGTCGCAGGAGGCGCCCAGACGGCGGAGCTGCCCGCTAATCGTGCCGCCCGATTGATCTTTCCACGCCCAGACCCGTTCGATGAATTTTTCCCGGCCCAACTCCTGGCGCGTCGTGCCCTCCGCCTCCAGCATGCGTTCGACGACCATTTGCGTGGCGATGCCGGCGTGGTCCATGCCCGGTTGCCACAGCACATCCCGTCCGCGCATGCGGGCCAGGCGGATCATGATATCCTGCAAGGTATTGTTCAGGGCATGGCCCATGTGCAGGCTGCCGGTCACGTTAGGGGGAGGAATGACGATGGAATAGGGATCGCCGTTGCCGGCACCGGCCCCATCCGCGCCACAGGAAAAGGCGCCCGATGCCTCCCATTCACGGTACAAACGGCCTTCGACTTCCGAAGGTATGAAGGTCTTGTCCAGCATCGCCGAAGCTCTTTCAACAGGATCCGCCGACCGGTTTCAGAAACTTCGCCGGCGCGGCCCGATAGGTAGATTTATGACAGAGGATACCATCCAGGCGAAAGTGGAACGAAACCGGTCTAGAGCATTTTCAATGTAGTCTGAACCACCCGCTCCCCCTCCCGGCCACCCATCGATCATGATCCCAGTGGGTGGCCGGGAGGGGAGCGGGTGGCTCGGCGATTCAACATTAGTTGAAAATGCTCTAACCGTTCTCCGCCCGTCCCACCAGCTTGGCGATTTCTTTTTCCACGAGGTGTTCTACCAGGGGCGGCAGATTGTCGTCCAGCCATTCCTTTAGCATGGGACGCAAAAGATCCTTGACCAAATCCTCCAAGGTCTGATTGGCATACCCCATGGGCATGCCGCGGGCCGCTGAAACGGCTCCCGTCAAATCGGCCAGAGTACCGGTGGCCGCATCGGCCGCATGATCGGACAGCAGGGCGTGCAAATCCGCGGCGGGCGGCGGGGCGGGCGCCACGGCGGCGGGTTCCGGCTCGATCACCGGGACCGGTTCGGGTTCCGGCTCTTCAATCACGATACTATCGAAATCATCGACGGGTACGGGTTCTTCCTCTTCCTCCGCCGCGTCCTCCATGGAGGGTTCGAGTTCCGGTTCGAGATCGGGAACATCGTCGATGTCCTCGACCACTTCGGTCAATTCAAGGACCTCTTCCTCCTCGTCCTCGACGACCTCGGCGGGCCCTTCCGCAGGCTCTTCGGCGGGTTCTGCGGCAGGTTCTTTTGAGGGCTCCTCGGCGGCGGCCGCAGCCTCTTCACCATCGTCTTTGGCTTCAGACTCGCCACCGCCTTCTTCTTCGTCATCGGAGATGATCCGGCGGATGGAGGCCAGAATCTCTTCCATCGTTGGTTCCCGGTCGTCGTCTTGTTCCGTAGCGTTGGTCATGGGGCCCGGCCCTTGAAAGGAAGATGAGTCGCCTTCATCTTAAAAGAATCAAATGAAAAAGGCTAATACTGGCATCCACTGCATTCAATACAGTAAATAAGGGCTTATGGTGAAAAAAGTCTTAATCGTTTGCAGTGTTCCAGCCCCACCACTTATTGCGAACCTTTTTGTAATGTTGGCTGGGATCATAAATCTGTACGGGTAATCTAATGTGAGACGCCGTTAAACGGCCGATCGCCGCAAGTAATTGGTAGCCGGCGACATATTCATCGCGTTCCGCGATCACCAAGGCAACACGGGAATCCAGTAATTCCTGTTCCGCATCCAGCACGTCAAGGGTCGTTCGGGAGCCGACTTCGGCCTCCTGCCGGACCCCCTCTAGGGCGATTGCATTGGCCCGGATCGCCTCGCCACGGGCGGAGATCTGCGACTGCGTCGTGGTCGTCCGCTCCCACGCCTGGCTGACGTCCGCAATCACGCCGCGCCGGGTCTCCTCTAGCTCGATCCGCCGTTGGTTGAGAAATTCCTTGGCCTGCCGCACCAGGGAATGCACCGCGCCGCCCTGATACAAAGGTATCGATACGGCGGCGGCGAGGGAATAGGACTGGCTGCCGCTGTTGTTCGAGACGGTTTCGTCGGTACGCCGCAGGCGCCCGGTTAAATCGACCGTCGGCAGCAAGCGGCCGGTCGCCTCCGTCACGCCGTGGCGGGCGATCGCCTCATAATACCGGGCGACGGCAAGGGTGGGATTTTCGGCCTCGGCCACGGCCACGGCCGCCGCCTCCGTCGCCGGCAGTTCCGGCAAGGGCGGCGCGGGCTGCAAGGTACCGGGCATGGCGCCAAAAACCTGGCGGTAAGAGGCCCGCGATGACCCCAAGGCGCCCTCCACATCGACGCGGATGGCGACCACGCCGGATAGACGGGCTTCCGCCTGGGCGACGTCGGTCCGGGTTACCTCGCCCACTTCAAAGCGGTCTCTGGTCGCCTCCAACTGGCGGCGCAGCACCACTTCATTGTTTCTGGTCAATTGCACGCGTGCCTGGTCCCGCAGGACATCCAGGAAGGCCGTCACGCCGGATGACAGGACGTTCTGTTCGCTCACCATCAATTTGGCCCGCGCCGCGTACATTCGGCTTTCAGCCTGCTTGGTCCCCGCCACGGTACGGCCGCCGGCATAAAGCGACTGGCTGATGTCGGCGGAAAATGTGCGGGGCGACAGATCCTGTTTCGTGGTGGTATTTGTTTTCGACTGTTGCAGCGCCACGGAGCCGTTCAACGACACGGTCGGACGCCAGCCCGATAGAGCCTGCGGCACACCCTCGTCGGAGTTCCGGACCACCGCGCGGGCGGCCTGTATGGTGGGATTGGAGACATAGGCCGTGGCCAACGCCTCGAACAGGGTTTCCGCCATCGCCAGCGGCGGCGTGAGCAACAGGGCGAAAAAGATTATCGGCGCCACCGCGGGCCGCGGGATGGAACAGGAGACATTAACAATCATCAAGTTTTTCGACCGCGCGGGCGGTCGCCCTAAATTATGCCTATCGCGAAAGGCGGGAAATTCGATCCGTTGTTTCAGAATTGAAATGCCTCGGCCCGCTGAAATCCGGGCAGCACGGGTATCATGGCATCAAACAATTCACGCCGCGAAACCAAGCCATCCCTTTTTACGTACAATACCGCCTGGCTTGAGGGGCCCCGGCGTTCCACCACGGCCATGCGGCCGCCTTCGGCCAATTGCGCGGCGTAGGCTCCGGGCACTTGTTCCACGGCGCCATTGATGAAAATGACATCATAGGGGCCTTGTTCGCTGCAACCATCCACCAGCACGCCGCTCACCACGGCGGCATTATCAACCTGCAGGGCCGCCAATTGAGCCTCGGCGGAGGCGACCGCGCCGGCATCGGTTTCCAACCCCACGACGGTTGCCGCCAGTTGCGCCAACACGGCCGTCGAATAGCCGGTCGCGCAGGCTACATCCAGCACCACATCCGTGGCCCGCACCTCGGCGGCCTGCAGAATCCGGGCGAAAGCCATGGGCTCCATCAGGTGGCGGCCATTGCCCAGGGGGATATCTTCATCCACGTAAGCCACGCCGCGCAGCGCCTTGGGGACAAAGTTTTCCCGCGGCACCGACAGCAACGCCTGGACGATGCGGTCGTCGGTCAGCTTATTGGTCAGTAGTTGATTGTTGACCATGTTCAGGCGGGCGGTGGCATTGTCCGGCATAACATATCCATAACGAAAACGGCGCTGAGGGGCGGTTACCATTGCATATACCCTGCTGTTATAGGCGGGCCGGTCCGGCAAAACAATGATGGCGTTGCGGCGACCGCGCCGAGGACAAGCAAGCCGCAATGACGGCGAGGCAAATGTTGACCGGACAAACAAGGCGCACTATGTAGCGTGTGGTTTGGCGCGGTGGCGGAGTGGTTACGCAGCGGCCTGCAAAGCCGTGAACACCGGTTCGAATCCGGTCCGCGCCTCCAGCCCCCCTACCCCGCCGACCGGCCCCGCCAGCGGCGCAGCCAGCTTACTTCCAGGCGGCGGCGCCAGCGGCGCGCCAGGGGCAAATCGTAGGACAGCACCAGCAAGCCCAGAGGGAACATCCAGAAGCCAAGGATGGGGAGAAATCCAAGAACGCCGCCCAAGATCAGTAAAACGCCGATGGCAAGCCGCAACCAGCGCGGATAATTGCGCACCTTATGCTGTATTCGTCGGTAATAATCCCGGGGCATCCCCCTGCCTATCATGTTTTGGCCGTCTCCGTACCGCCGAACGCAATTTGCACCACGGCCGGTTGACCCCATTGGCGGTGTCTGATCTAAGAAATCCATGACCTCACACGCAACAACGCTCGGCCGCGACGTCAAAGTCATGGGTCTGGTTGGAGCCGCCCATTGGGCCAGCCATTTTTTTCAACTGGTCCTGCCGGCCCTGTTCCTGTTTCTGCGGGACGAATTCGGGGTGTCGTTCGTGGCACTTGGTTTGCTGACGACATTGCTGTATGGCGCCTCGGGCCTGACGCAGACGGCGGCGGGGTTCCTGGTCGACCGCTTTGGCGCCCGGCGGGTGCTGCTATCGGGCCTGACCCTGGCCTCCCTCGCCACGCTGGCCTGCGGCCTGGTTTCGAGTTATTGGATGCTGCTGCCGCTGTCCGTTCTGGCCGGTCTGGGGAACAGTGTTTTTCACCCCGCCGACCTGGCGATCCTGACCTCGAAAGTCAGCGCCCACCGCCTCGGCCGCGGCTACGCCACCCATGCCTTGTGCGGCAATCTGGGCTGGGCGGCGGCGCCGATCCTGATGATCGGCTTGGCGCAGACCTGGGATTGGCGCGTCGCCATTTTCACCGCCGGATTTATCGGCCTGGCCATCGTCGCCGCCTTCCTGCTTTGGGGGGCCGATCTGGAAGATGGGAACGAGGCCCGTGCCCTGGCGGGCGCGGCCGAAAAAATCCCCATGGGGCGGCTGATGGATAACGTCCGCCTGTTGTTCTCCACGACGATCATTTCGTGCTTCCTCTATTTCGCCTTTCTGGCGGCGGCCCTGATCGGGATTCAGAATTTCGGCATCCCGGCCATGATCGATTTGTTCGGGCTCTCCCTGGCGGAAGCCGGCCGCGCCATCACCGGGTTCTTGCTGGGCACGGCGGGCGGCATCTTCATCGGCGGCATCGCGGCCGACCGCACCGACCGCCACGACCGCATCGCCATCGCCGGCATGATCACGGCGGCGCTGTTCATGCTGTATATCGCCACCAACGACTTGAATCCGGCCGCGGTCATGACCCTGCTGATCCTGGCCGGCGCGGCATCGGGCATCACCACGCCATCGCGGGACATGCTGGTGCGCGCCGCCACGCCCAAGGGGGCATCGGGGCGGGTTTTTGGTTTTGTCTATTCCGGCCTGGACCTCGGATCGTCCCTTGTTCCCCTGGCCCTGGGCTGGGCCTTCGATCAGGGACGGCCGGAGACCGTGTTCTATGCGGCGGCCGCCTTCCTGGCCATCACCGTGTTCACGGTTATCCAGGTGCGGCGCCAGGTCGTCACCGCTTGATCGAATTTATCCGATGGCGCCCGCTCGGGCGCAAATATGCTATCAATATAGCCATGAATATGTGCCGCCACGCGGCCTTGATTTGATCGGGAGACGCCCTTGTCCAACTCCAATGCACCAAATAGCCAACTGATCGGCCAACCGGGTTCCCGGTGGGAAATTCTAACCCCCGCCTTGGTGCTGGATCTGGACGCCCTGGAACGCAATATAGCGGCCATGGCCGCTTGGGCCAAAGCCGGAGGGCACGCCCTGCGGCCCCACGGCAAGTCGCACAAATCACCCGATATCGCGCGCCTGCAAGCCGCCGCCGGCGCCGTGGGCCTGTGCTGCGCCTCGCTGCGGGAGGCCCAGGTCATGGCGGCGCACGATATTTCCGGTCTGTTGATCACCACGCCCCTGGCGCCGCGCAAGGCGCCCCTGGTGACGGCGCTGGCCAAGGCGGGGGCCGATATCGCCGTTGTCGCGGATCATGAGGAATTGGTGACGGCCTATGGCCGGGCTGCGGCGGCGGCCGGCGTGGTGCTGGAGGTCTTGGTCGATCTGGACGTGGGCCTGGGCCGCACGGGCACGCCATCGGCGCGGGTCGCCAAGGAACTGGCCGGGCAAATCACGGCGCATCCGGCGCTCAGCTATGGCGGGGTGCAGGGTTATATGGGTCATTTGCAGCATATCGATGATCACGGCCAGCGGCGGCAGGATCTGAATGCGCCCAGCGCCGACCTGCAAGCCATCGTCGATGCCCTGGTCACGGCCAACCTGCCGCCCCCCGTGGTGACCGGCGGCGGCACCGGAACCCATCGCATGGATGCCGAATATGGCGCGCTTGGGGAGTTTCAGGTTGGCTCCTATTTGTTCATGGACGTGCAGTACATGACCGTCCAGCAAAGCGCGACCGATGACCGTCCCTACGAGCCGGCTTTGTACGTGCAGACCAGCGTGGTCAACATCAATCACCCCGCCTATGCCGTGACGGACGCGGGCCTGAAGTCCTTCGCCACCGACGGCCCCTTCCCCCTGATCACCCACGGCGCGCCGGACGGCGCCAGCTACCGCTACATGGGCGACGAACACGGCGCCATCGATTTCAAAATTCCTGGTGATGGCCTGGGCCTGGGCGACAAGGTGGAATGTCTGGTGCCTCACTGCGACCCCAACGTCAATCTGTACAACGACTATCACGTGGTACGCGGCGACACCCTGGTGGACATCTGGCCCGTCGCGGCGCGGGGCAACAGCTAGGACCGGGCGCCTAGAACGACGGGCCGGCGGTCATGTTCGTTCTGCTTCTGACCATATTCGTCGATATGGTCGGCTTCGGCATTATTCTGCCGATCCTGCCATTTTATGCCCAGGCTTATGACGCCTCCACCGTGCAGATCACGCTGTTGGTCTCCGCCCATTCCGCCGCCCAGATCGTCTCGTCGCTGTTCTGGGGCCGCTTGAGCGACCGCCATGGCCGCAAGGTCAATTTGCTGTTGACCCTGACCGGGGGCGCCCTGGCCTATGTTTGGTTTGGTTTCGCCGGCAGCCTGGCCAGCCTGTTTCTGGCCCGTGGGTTAAGCGGCGCCATGGCCGGCAACATCGCCGTGGCGCAGGCCTACCTGGCGGATATTTCAACACCCGAGGAACGCGCCGGCGCCATGGGCCGGCTGGGGGCCGCCTTCGGCCTGGGCTTCGTGGTCGGACCGGCGCTGGGGGCATTGTTGATCGGGCCCGACCCCGGCGCGGCGGATTTCGCCCGGCCCTGCCTGGTCGCCGCCGCGATTTCCATTCTCGCGGTACCCCTGGGCATGATCCTGCTGCGGGAACCGGCGTGGCGGCGGACCAGGCCATCGGGCCGGGCCGACTTCCGGCGGCTCCGCGCCGCCGTCCTGGCGAACGGCATCCCCAATATCATCGGCTTGAATTTGCTGGTCACGCTCTCCTTCACCACGCTGATGGCGTTATTTCCCTTGTGGAGCCAGGCCCGCCTGGGCTGGGGCGCCAGAGAAGTCAGTTTCGCCTACGCCTATATCGGCATCCTGGTCGCCTTTTTGCAGGGCGTCCTGGTCGGCCCCTTGACCAAGACCTTCGGCGCCGAGCGGGTTTTGTTCCTGGGCGCGGTGTCCCTGAGCACCGGCCTTCTGTCGGCCGTCCTGGTCGATAATGTCGCCGCCTTTGCCCTCAACACCATATTGTTGTGCATGGGGACATCATTTTGCCATCCCACCCTGACGGCGATGATTTCCCGGCGGGCGGCGGTGGATCATCAGGGCATGGTCATGGGCGCCGCCAACAGCGTGGCCTCGTTGGGCCGGATCGCCTCGCCGCCCATGGGCGGTCTTCTCTTCACCCATATGGGGCCGAATTGGCCCCTGCTGGCGGCCGGCTTGGTCATGCTGCCCGTGGTGGCGGGGGCGGCCTGGATGTCGCTGCGGCCAAGACCATGAAATATCCCGGCGCGGCACCACTCATCTTAACGCTGGCGCTGTTTTGCCGGCCCGCCGTGGCGGCCCCGGCCATCGCCATGCATGGCGCGCCCAAGCAGGCGGCCGGGTACAGCCATTTCAGCTACGTCAATCCGGACGCGCCAAAGGGTGGCCGGCTGGTTTTAGGGCGGGTGGGCAGTTTTACCTCCCTGCAACATTTCATCGTGCGCGGGGCCCGGGGCGCCGGCCGGCATTTGAGCCATCAAAGCCTGCTGGCCCGCGGTTACGACGAACCCTTCACCCTGTATGCCCTGATCGCCGACGACGTTGCCACGCCGCCCGACCGCGGGTCGGTGACTTTCCACCTCTCGCCGAGCGCCCGCTTTCATGACGGCAGCGAAATCACCGTCGAGGATGTGATATTTTCGTTCGAAATACTGCGCGCCAAGGGCCGGCCCAATCATCGTTTTTTCTATTCCCAGGTCGCCACGGTCGAGCGGTCCGGCAGGCGCGCCGTTACCTTCCGTTTCAAGAACAGCCGCAACCGGGAACTGCCGCTGATCATGGGCCTGATGCCCATCCTGTCGAAAGCTTCGTTCGCGAACCGGGTTTTCGACCGCGTGTCCCTGGAACCGTTGCTGGGCAGCGGCCCCTATGTGGTGGACAAGGTGGATCCCGGCCGCTCCCTGCAATACCGCCGGCTCAAGGATTACTGGGCCCGCGATTTACCCTCGCAACGGGGCCAGTATAATTTCGATATCATCCGCTACGACTATTACCGCGACGACGGCGCCATGCTGGAAGCCTTCAACGCCGGCAAGGTGGATTTGCGGGTGGAGCGTGATCCCAGGCTGTGGGCCCAGGCCTATGACGTGCCCGCCCGCCGGAGGGGCGAGATCAAACTGCTGGCGTTCAGCCATGGCCGCCCGGCGGGCATGTACGCCATCGCCCTAAATACCCGGCGTCCGCAATTCCGCGATGCCAGGGTCCGCGCCGCATTGGCCCACGCCATCGATTTCAAATGGCTGAACAGAACCCTGTTTCATGGTGCCTATGAGCGTACCCGCAGCTATTTCGAAAATTCCGAATTGGCCGCCACGGGCCTGCCATCGGCGGCCGAGACCGCCCTGTTGTCGCCCTATCGCAATACATTGCCCGCCGAGGTCTTCAGCCGGGCCTATGATCCGCCCGCCGCCGACGGCAGCGGACGATTGCGCGCGAATATCCGTGCCGCGCGCGATTTGTTGGCGCGGGCCGGCTGGCGCGTGAAAAACCTGAAACTACGGCATAAGAATTACCAGGAATCGTTCCGCTTTGAAATTCTGCTGTTGCGGCGAAGCAACAAGAAGCTCGCCCTGCACCTGGCCCGCAATATGCAAAAACTTGGCATTGATGTTGCGGTGCGGCTAGTGGATACGGCGCAATACCAACAGCGCACCAACACCTACGATTTCGACGCCATCTTCCATACCTGGGAACCATCGTTGTCGCCCGGCAACGAACAGGCCTTTTATTGGGGCTCGAAGGCCGCCCGGAACGCGGGCAGCCGCAATTTCCCCGGTATTCAGAGCCCCGCGATCGACGCTCTGATAGAAATAATCTCGGATGCCCCCGACCGCGCCAGCCTGGTCACCGCCGTGCGCGCCATGGACCGGGTTCTGCAATGGGGCCATTATGTAATTCCGCTGTTTCACCAAAAGGCGGACCGGGTTGCCCTTTGGGACAAATTCGGCCGGCCCGGACGACTGCCGCTCTATGGCTACCGGTTGCAGACCTGGTGGGCGGATGGGGCTAAAATGAATAACAAGCGCAACCAAGGGAATTGATGCCGTCATGGATACAGGAACATATCGCGGTTTTGACGTAAGGCTGGAAAATCCAGGCATCGCCTGGATCACCTTCAATACGCCCGAGCGTCTGAACGGCATGACATCCGGCATCAAGCGGGACCTGATCGAGACCCTGAACCAGGCGCAGATGGACAACGCCGTTCGGATTATCGTCTTCACCGGCACGGGCCGGGCCTTTTGCGCCGGGGATGATTTGAAGGCCTATGCCCAGGGCCTGCAAGCCGAACCGGGTCTGGTGCCGCCGATCCCGCCGGGCCACGACAGCGCCATCGGCACCTATGACGGCCTGCGCATGATCTCCCAGGAGTTGAACCGGACCCTCCGCGCCATTGATAAACCCACCATCGCGGCCCTGAACGGCATCGCCATCCAGACCGGCTTTTCCCTGGCCCTGGCCTGCGATTTCCGCATCGCGGCCGAGGAAGCGCGCCTGGGCAGCGCCACCTTGCGTTTTGCCCTGCTGCCCGACGAGGGCGGCCAACATCTGCTGGTGCAGCATATGGGGCTGGCCAAGACCTTGGATTTCCTCATGCGCAAGCGCATCGTCTCCGCCGCCGAAGCGCTGGAACTGGGTCTGGTGCACGAGGTGGTGCCGGGCGATCAACTGCTCCAGGCGGCGGGCGAGCTGGCCCGCGAACTGGCGGCGGGACCACAAGTCGCCATGCGCTTGCTGAAACGTTCGATCTACAACGCCGCTGAATTGACCTTCGAGCAGTCCTGCGACGAAATCGCCGCCAAAACCGCCGTCGCCGATCATCACCCCGATGCCCGCGACGGCGTGGCCGCGTTCGGGGAAAAGCGCGCGCCGAAATTCAATGCCTGGCTGGAAGGGGATCAGGCGCCGGGATAAAAAGGAAACCACCCATCAGCCGAGCAGGCTTGGATGTGAATAACCTATCGAGACTCCACAGCTAGAGCGCTTTTTAACTTTCGTTGAAGCGCCGGGCCACCCGCTCCCCCCAAGACCCTTTTGGCACCCGTTAATGGTACCCGCTGGATTCACATCTCAAGTGCAATTCGAAGGATTTCGAGGAAAGCCTCGGCGGGCGTTCGATAGCCGAGGCATTTTCGGGGTGTTGAGTTGACGGCCCACATGATGTCGTCGATGTCCCCTTCGGT
>JAYGEB010000106.1:0-3154 GCA_046582595.1 Alphaproteobacteria bacterium
AAGCGCTGGCGGGCGCGCATGGCCTGCTGGATGCCTCCATGAAAGTTCCCATAGATGACGCCATGATCGCGGCCGCGCCAAATCTGGCGGTGATATCCTGCGCCACCACCGGCTCGGACCATATCGCCAGGGCGGAAGCGGCGGCGCGCGGCATCAATGTGCATACCCTGCGCGAGGATGGTGATCTTTTGCGGGACATCACGCCGGCGGCGGAATTGAGCTGGGCCCTGGTGCTGGCCTGCGCCCGCCGCCTGCCCGCCGCCGCCGCCCACACCCGGGCCGGGCAATGGGTGCGGGAGGATTTCCCCGGCGTCATGTTGAATGGCCGCACCCTGGGCCTGATCGGCTGCGGCCGCCTGGGCCAGTGGATGTCGCGTTATGGGGCGGCGTTCGGGATGGAGGTGCTGGGCCACGACCCCCATGTGGAGCCCTGGCCCGAAGGGATCGCGCAGACCGGTCTGGCCGATCTGGTTGCCAACGCCGACGTCATCTCGGTGCATGTGCATTTGAGCGAGGCGACCAGGGGTTTGCTGTCGGCTGAACTTCTGGCCGGTATCAAGCCCGGCGCCATCGTGATTAATACCTCGCGCGGCGCAATTATCGACGAAGCGGCCCTGTTGGCCGGCCTGGAAAGCGGCCATATCGGCGCCGCCGGGCTGGATGTCCTGGATGGGGAGCCGGAGATTGAGCAACATCCCCTGATCGCCTATGTCCGCGGCCACGACAATCTGATCGTCACGCCCCACATCGGCGGTTTCAGCCCCGATGCCGTGCGCGTGGTCTGCCGCCGGGCGGCGGAGAAGATCATGGCGAAATTGGAAATCTAGGCCATGCCCATTCAGGCCTTGGCGAAGGCGGCGGCCAATACCGGGCATGCCTTCGGCGTGCCGGGCTCCGGGCAAAGCCTGGAGTTGATCCATGCCCTGGAAGGCAACGGCGTCGCCTTTCATTCCGCCCATCACGAAGCCGCGGCCGCCATCATGGCCGGCACCGTGGGCCGGCTGTCGGGCCGGGCGCCCTTGGCCATCGCCATCAAGGGGGCCGGCCTGGCCAACATGGTCGCCGGCATGGCGGCCTGCGCCTACGAAAACCTACCCATGCTGGCGGTGACGGAGGCCCATGCACCGGATGCGCCCCCGGCGAAGGCCCATAAACGCCTGGATCAAGGCGCCCTGACGGCGGCCGTGGCCAAGGGACGGCGCTATCTGGCCGCGCACGGGCCGGGCTATGACGAACTGGCCGCCTGGGCGGAACGGGAAGCGCCGGGCCCGGTTTTCGTGGAACTGGCCGGCCGGATCGATCACGCCGAAGCTATTCCCTCAATCAAGCCGCTGCCCGATATCGGCGATGTTCTGGGCCGCGTTGAACGGGCCGGGCGGCCCGTCGTCATCGCCGGCACCCTGGCCTTGCGTCTGGGCCTGTCGCCGGATCTGAACCGTCTGCAAATCCCCGTCTTCACCACCACCGCCGCCAAGGGCGCCGCGCACGAGGGGCTGCCCCATGCGGCGGGCGTCTATACCGGAGTTGGCCAGGATTTGACGCCGGAGGCGGAGCTGCTGTCCCAAGCCGATTTGATCGTCGGTATCGGCCTGCGGCCGCACGAAGTTCTGTCGGTGGGACCTTTCCCATGTGGCGCCGTCAATCTGGACCCCGCCGATGCCCCCGGCCAGGATGGTTTTGCCTTCGAAGGCGTTTCGCGGGACCCCGGCCCGGCCTTGGTGCTGTTGGCGCAAAAGGCCTGGGGGGTGGAGGAAACCGCCAAGGCCGTGGCGCGCCTGCGCCAGCACCTATTGCGCCTTGGAAGCTTTCTGCCGGCGGCGGCCTTCGCGGCCGTGGCGGCGGCCTTTCCCAACGGCGTCCGCATGGTCATGGACACGGGCTATTTCTGCACCATCGGCGAACATATCTGGCAGGCGCCGAAGGGGGACTGGTGCCTGTCCTCGGGCTCCGGGCGCTATATGGGCATTGGCCTGCCCCAGGCGATCGCGGCGGCGATCCATGATCCCGCCGTGCCCACCATTCTGGCGGTGGGTGATGGCGGCATCGCGCCGTTCCTGGCCGAGGCGCGCCTGGCCCGCCGTCTGGACCTGCCATTGGCCATTCTGCATATGTCCGACGGCGGTTACGGGTCGATCCGCACCAGGGCCATCGCCGATGGTCTGACCCAGGCGCCCATGCTGGAACCGGGCGGCTCTTGGCGGGCCGTTTTCGACGGCTTTGGCTTCGTCACGGCGGCAGCCGGCGATGGCGAGGCTTTGCAGAACATTCTGGCCGGCTGGCAACCGGCCGATGGGCCGTTGTTCGCCGAACTGCCCATGGACCCGGAGGCCTATCAAGAGATGGTGCGGGGCATACGATGAGCCAGCGGCATATCCTGATCCTCGGCACGGGCAGCATCGGTTTGCGTCATGGCCGCAATCTTACCGCGCTCGGTGCCCGCGTCTCGGGGCTTGACCCGCGCCCCGACCGCCGCGCCGCTTTCGCGGAGGCATTCGACGCACCCACGTTCGAGGATATGGAGACCGCTCTGGGGCAGGGCGGCGTTGACGGCGTGGCGGTCTGTTCGCCCACGCGGTTTCATGTGGAGCAATGCATCCCCGCATTGGAGCGGGGCCTGCCGGTGCTGTTGGAAAAACCGGTGGCCAAGACCCTTGCCGAGGCCAGAACCCTTGCGGATGCCATGGATCGCACGGGCACGCCATTGCTGCTGGGCTACACCTGGCGCTGGTGGCCGCCCCTGGCGCGGGTGCGGGAGCTGTTGGCGCAAGAGGTTATTGGCGCGGTCCGGTTCGTCGATTTCACCATGTCGGCGCATCTGGAGGACTGGCATCAGGGCGAGCCATTAGCGGAATTCTTCATGTCCTCGGCCGAATTGGGCGGCGGCGCGCTGCTGGATGAAAGCCATTGGGTTGATTTGCTGCTGTGGTTCTTCGGCATGCCGGATAGTCTCTCGGCGCGGGTCGAGAAAATTTCGGATCTGGAGATCACCTCGGACGACAATGTGGATATGATGATCGACTTCGCCAACGGCCCGCGCGTCAGCCTGCACCTGGACCTGTATGGTCGGCCGCACCGCAAATCAATCCGCTTCATTGGCGCGGGGGGCACCATTTTGTGGTCGGAAACGCCGAACCAGATCGCCGTCTGTACGGAA
>JAYGEB010000107.1:0-3041 GCA_046582595.1 Alphaproteobacteria bacterium
CGTGATCATGGTCTACATCCTGATCCTGCACTTCCATCCGCCTACCGAAGAATCCGATGCCGAACCGCCCGGCAATGTCATATTCGAGATATCCTGGCCGGACAAAATCAACTCCGACATCGATCTGTGGGTGAAGGCGCCGGGCGAACGGGCGGTGGGATATTCCAACAAATCCGGTAGCGAGCTTCTCAACTATCTACGCGACGATCTGGGCAACCACAAAGACCCGTCATTTGCCAATTTCGAGAACGTCTATTCACGCGGCCTGCGGGACGGCGAGTATATCGTCAACCTCCATTATTACCGCCGAAATTCCCGCGTCAAAGACGTGCCGGTGTTCATCGGGGTTTATCTAAAGCCGGAAATAGGCGGCAAGAAACAGACGCTATTCGAGACCCGCGTTGTTCTGGACCGGCCTGGCAAGGAGATCACCGTGGTTCGGTTCACCATGGCGGACGGCAAATTCGTTCGCGGCAGCATCCGGCATTCGTTCATCCCGATCCGTAGTGGTAGGAGCCCAATCTACATACCGCGAGTGGCCCAGCCAGAGCCCGCACCTCAACAACCACCTCCGCCGCGTGAGCGGACGCGCCAGCAAGGCCAACCGTATGGCTGGCTGGCGCCTCGGGAGCGTCGAAGCCAGCCAAGACCGTGGGGGCCGGGACAATGATCTGGATCGTCATCGCCGCGTTTGCCCTGCTAACCTTCGTTGCCGGCTGGAGGCTGGTAGGGCTACCGCAAGGCCGTGTCGCGCGCTGGGCGGCCGTGGTGGCGTTCGTGGCGGCCATCCTGGGCTGGGGCGGCGTAGTGCTCGACATGCAAGCCAGGCCGAAGGCCAAGTCCCTCGAATGGAGGGCGGGCGAGGCCGAGGTGGTGGCGTCGCTGATTCGCCAGGACGAGGCGATCTTCCTGTGGGTTATGTTCGCTGATGCCGATGAACCGCGCGCCTACTGGATACCGTATTCCGACGAGGCCAAGGGGGCACTGGAAAAGGCCATGGCCGATGCGGAAGCTACAGGCGAACAGGTGATGATGAATTTCACGGGCCTTCTAGCTTTCGAGGGCGACATGGCGTTGGACGACGACGGCGAGCCGATCGAGGCGGACCAGTCACTGGAGGATAGGCCGCCAATTTTCTATGCGTCTCCGCAACAGGCAAACCCGCCCAAGCCCGAGAGCAAGATGCCGACAATAGATTTTGGGGGTGACTTATGAATCCGTTTACCGCTCATTGCCGGGAGACCGACAGCCCCCAGAGTTATTGGGCGCACGGTAAATTCTCGATAACCAATAGTGCGCGACTGATAGTAGCCGGACTGGAGGGAATTATCCATGGAGTGTTCCCTTTTTGGTTCCAGTTCGACACGGCCAACACAGTGATCCGTTCTTTCCGGCTTTTGGAAAAAAGTGGCCGGCATGACGAACGTATTCAGGGTTCGCGGGCCGATGTCTGAAGAAATAACGCATGGCGATCTGAAGCTGTTACTGGGTGAATTAAAGGGCGACATCAAGGCGCTTCATGGCCGGCTTGAGAAAGTCGAGGTGGGCGTGAACTCCCTCAAGAAATTAGCCAACATGGGCAAGGGCGCCGGCTGGATGCTGTTTCGCATTGGCGGCACGCTCGCCGTGCTGTCCGCCGCCGGGGCCTTTTTATGGGACCGCATGACGGGCGGCGGGTCTTAAAATGGCCGGCCGCGAAGAAATGTACAATCCCCGTGGAGCTCTGGCCGGTTCCGTTGCGGTGGGAAAATCTTCTGGCCGTGACGCCTACATCCAGCTTCTTGTGGGCGGCAACGCCCATCGCGTGACGATGACGCGAGATCAGCTACTTCGGTTGGCTTCCGACTGCCTCCAGGCGGCGCTTGAGCGATGAGCGATATCTTTGATCGTCTGATAAAAAGAGAGGGCGGGTACGTCGATCACCCGGACGATGCCGGCGGCCCTACTAAATACGGGATCACCTTGGACACCTTGAGCCGTTGGCGACGATCTCGCGTTACGACCGCCGCCGTGAAGGAACTGACCAAACGCGAGGCCCGCGAGATATACGAGGCCCAGTATTTCTTCGGCCCCAACATCCACCTGATAGCCAGTCCGCGGCTACGTGAGCACATGCTGGACTGCGTTGTCCTGCACGGCCCCAAGCGGGCCATACGGTGGCTTCAAGAGCTTGCCGGCGCCCAGCCCGCAGACGGCATCATAGGCCCTGTCACGGCGGCGGCTGTGTCGGCCATGGACACCCGAACGCTCAACAACCTGCTGATGCGCCGTCGCTGTCGCTACATGGCCCGGCGCGTCACGCGCAAGCCGTCGCAGGCGGTATTCGCGGCCGGGTGGATACGGCGCGCGACAAGTTTTCTTATTTAAATAGGAGAGACCTATGTTTGCTTCAAACGCTAAGGCCATCGCCAGTGTTCTCGCCGGGTTGGTTTTCGTCGCTAATAATTTGTGGGGGTTGGATTTCGACATGCCGGAAGGCACCTATGCGGCCGTGGCCGCCATGGTCGTCGCGGGGTTGACGTGGCTGGTGCCGAATCGCTGATGACCTGGATATTGGCGCTCGGCCGTCTCCTGTCGGGCATCGTATCAAAATTTGGCATGGCCGCCGGGGCTTATTTATGGGGCCGGCAATCGGCTCGGGCCAAGGCTACCGAGAAGGCGCTTAATCGTGCAAAACGAGCTACGGAAATTGATACTGACGTGCGCCGCCTGTCTGAGTCTGACCTGGATGAGCGGCTGCGCCGGGACTGATCACGCCAGTGAATGCGCCTGGGCGCGTGAAATCGTGCTGGCGCATAATTTTGAAGTTCGCCTGCAATTTGCGGAAAAGCTCCAAATTGCTCAACACAACGCCAAGGTCGCCGAATTCTGCCGCTAGGAGACGAGCGCCGGTCCTTCGGGGCCGGTGTTTTTTTTGTGCCTGCGCTTCTGCTGCCATGATCGCGCGGCCGATCATAAGGACACGCAAATAATTTTACACTTCGCCAAAAAACGGCGGAAAACTGCGGGCCGCAATGGGCGCTTTTGGCCCGCAAATGACG
>JAYGEB010000153.1:0-9470 GCA_046582595.1 Alphaproteobacteria bacterium
ACCGCGTCTTCCAAACCTACGAAGAGATCGTCGATGCCTGCTGCGAGGCCTGGGCCGATTTCACCGCCACGCCCGACAGAATCACCTCCATAACGCGACGCGAATGGGCAAACGTGTCATGACTTATGACGGCTGGTATAATAGGGGCATTCGCCCCATTGCTCTCCCGGCATTTACCGATATGCTCGACAGTTCGGTCACTTTGGCTACCGTGGTCGTCCGCGGTTGGATCCTGGGCCGGGGACTGTAATACGGTTCATGGGAATAGGCGAAAGCATGATCAAGACCGGCGCACGGCATACCCAATCCTTGCAGGATGGACGGCAGATTTATCTGGACGGCGGCGTGGTGGACGATGTCACCACCCATCCGGCCTTCAGGAATATCGTCGCCTCCATCGGCAAGCTTTACGATTTTCAAAGCCGGCCGGAAAACCAGGAATTGATGACCTTCGAAATTCCGGACGATGGAGCTGATGGCGCGCGCGCCAGCCGTATCTGGCAATTGCCAAAATCCTACGAGGATATGGTCACCCGGCGCCATGCCCTGGTGGCCTGGGCGGAACTGCATGGCGGCTTTCTGGGCCGCACGCCCGACCATGTGGCCTCCTGCCTTGGCGGCATGTATATCGGCCGGAAGGTGTTCGCGGAATACGACCCCGAGCGCGCCGACGCCCTGGCCGCCTATTACCGTTATGTCCGGGACAATGAACTCTATCTCACCTACGTCATCATCAACCCGCAGGCCGACCGCTCCAAGGCGGCGCACGAGCAATCCAACGAGGCCTTGACCGTCGGCGTGGTGGACCGCGATGGCGACGGCCTGACCGTCCATGGCGCCAAGATGCTGGCCACCGGCGGCGTTGTCGCCAACGAAGTGTTGGTCACCTGCATCCAGCCGCTGCAGCCCGGCGACGCCCGTTTCGCGCTGTCATTCGCCGTGCCCATGAACACCAAGGGCCTGAAGATCCTGTCGCGGAAATCCTACGAGGCTCATGCTCCCTCCGAATTCGACAATCCGCTGTCGTACCGGTTCGACGAGAACGATGCGGTGCTGTTCTTCGATAACGTCAAGGTGCCATGGGAGCGGGTCTTCATCGACCAGGACGTGGAGATGTGCCAAAAGCAGTTCCACGCCACCCCGGCCCATGTCTGTCAAAACTATCAGGCCCAGGTGCGCCTGATGGTGAAGATGAAGTTTCTCGTCGGGCTGGGCCATAAGATTACCGAAACCAACGGCACCACCAATTTCCCCCAGGTGCGCGAAACCCTGGGTCAACTGGCCGCCCACGGCGCCATGGTCGAGGCCATGGTCCAGGCCATGGAGGTCAAGGGCACGATGTTCGGTGACTATTACGTCCCCGACCGCCATACGCTGTATGCCGCCCAGGTCCTGACCCAGCAGCTTTACCCCCAGGTCATGACCACGCTGCGGGACCTGGCGGGCGGCGGCATGATCATGCTGCCCTCGTCCGTGGCGGATTTCGCCAACCCCGAACTGCGTGATCTGATCTCCATGACCCAGCAATCCCCGGTTCTGGGCTCGGTCGACCGGGTGAAGTTTTTCAAGCTGGCCTGGGACGCGGTGGGGTCGGAATTCGCCTCCCGTCATACCCAGTACGAAATGTTCTTTGTCGGCGCCACTTTCGTGACCAAGAACCACAGCTACCGCACCTACGATTGGGAGCACGGCAAGGGCTTGGTGGACCGCCTACTCGATAGCTACTCCCTGAACGATGAAACATAGAGACGGAGCATTGCAATGGCCATAACCAAGGAACACAAGGAATTCTTTGCCGTTGATTTCGACGACGGC
The DNA here is from genome assembly GCA_046582595.1 of Alphaproteobacteria bacterium. Lineage (GTDB taxonomy): Bacteria > Pseudomonadota > Alphaproteobacteria. The sequence goes on from JAYGEB010000153.1 coordinate 1,816, forward strand.
TGGGCTACGCCGGCCGGCTACCCCGACGGCATCCAGGAGAAAATCCTGGCCGGTTCCCTGGACGAAGCCAAGGGCACGGGCAGCCGCACGCGGCTGTTGCGCTTTCAGCCTGGCGTCTATACCACCGCCCCCTTCGTGCATGAACATTGGGAGGAGGTCTATCTGGTATCGGGCGATCTGACGGTGGGCAACGACGAGAATGGCCAGGGCGGCGAGCCATTCCAGGCCAACACCTACGCCTGCCGCCCGCCCGGCGCCCCCCACGGCCCGTTCAAATCCACCGGCGGCTGCGTGATATTTGAAATCCACTATTACGACCCCGCCTGAAGAAAATCCATTCAGCGACGTCGACACGGTGACTTTTAATACGGTGTCGTAGTACTTATTTCGTCAATTTTGCAGCCAAAACTCCCGCTGCCGCACGAAATAAGCACTACGTCACCGCATTAAATTCCGCATTAAATCACCCCCAACTAGGCTTCGGTAGGCAGGACGATGGGTTGTCCGTGGGGCGTGGCGTGGGCGGCGCGGTCCCAGGCGGATTTGCGTTTGGACAGGTCATCGGCGCTCAGCAGGCCCTTCTCGGCCACCAGACCCTCCAGAGCCTTGAGCCAGTGCAGATAGTAGGTGTCGCCCAGATCGGGATCGCCGGTACCCTGCGCGGCGGCAATCTCCAGGCTCAGGCGCTCGGCCCATTCGGGCCAGGTGAAATGGCCTTTCTCGTGCAGCCACAGGGTCATGGCGAAGGCCTGGGCCTGCCACGGCTCGCGGAACACCGGGCCGTCCTCGTCCCTGGGCAGGGAGGGCAATTCCGAGGGTGAGGGACCGTTGGCGGCGGATGTCATATTGGGCTCACTCACGCGCTTCCAGATAATGGTCCCACATATCCACGTAGACCTTGTCGGCGGCGGCGGCGTCGGCGCCCCAAATCTCCCGCGCCGTGAACTGGACGCTGTAGAGATGTTGCGGCGTCTTGCCGGCGAAGACGGCGTTGGTGTCCGGGAAAATGAACACCCCATGGTCCCGGTCGATCACCCCCGCCTTGCCGCGCACATAGCGGGGGATGCGGGTGTGACCCTTGGGGTGGATGTTGCGGGCGCGGATAGGATCGCCGGCCCGGAACCGCGCGGGGATGTCCTCGGCCACCCGCGCCGAGCGATCCTGGCGCCGGCGGACGAGGATTTCATCGATGCTCAAGGGCCTGCCCTGGGAGGTTACCACTCGTTCCCCGGGCGGCGTTTCCAGTTCCTCCCGGCTGACCATGTCATGCTCCACCAGCATATTTTCCGTCCTATACAGCCAGCGCTGGTAATAGGTTGAACTCAGGTACAGCGCCGGATCCAACAGCTCCAAGGTGTAACGGCCGGCATCGATATTCCAATTGCCCAAGGCGCCCAGAGCGGTATTCAGGGCCCAGACCCGGCCTTCCCAGGGGGCGTGGAACACGGGTTCATCCCGCTCAATGGGAATGGGGCCGAAGCCGTCCATGCCGCCCATGTCGTGAATACCATCCATGGCTCTAATCCCCCGCCAGCCGGTCCGTGCCGATCATCGAGTCGCGGGTCACCAGAGCGGCCAGTTCATCCTCGTTCAGGCCGTCCGTGCCCGCCGGGCGTTGCGGCAGCACCAGGTAGCGCACCTCCGCCGTGCTGTCCCAGACCCGCACTTCCACCCCGTCGCCCAGGGTTTGGCCGAATTCCGCCAATACCCCGCGCGGATCCTTGACCGCCCGGGCCCGATAGGGAAAGGACTTATACCAGGCCGGCGGCAGGCCCAGCACGGCCCAGGGGTAACACGAACACAGCGTGCAGACGGTCAGATTATGCACCGAGGCGGTATTCTCCAAGACAACGATATCGGCGCCCTGGGTCGAAACATAGCCCAGGGAATCGATGGCGGCGGTGCCCTCGCGCAACAGCCATTGCTTAAAGTCGCCGTCAACCCAGGCCCGTGCCACGACGCGGGCGCCGTTGCGCGGCCCAATCTTGTTCTCATAGGTATCAACGATGGCGTCCAGGGCGGCGGGGTCGACCAGACCTTTCTCGCTCAGCAGGGATTCCAGCGCGCGGACCCGCAATTCCATGTCCGAAAGATGCGAATGATCCGTCATGGTTCAGGCCACCGTCGGCAAATCTTCTTCCAGGATCGAGATGTTGAGAGAGAAGGAGACCTCGTCCTCGTCCTCATCGCGGTACAGGACGCCGATGAATTCGCCGGCGACGGACACCTCCACCGGGGCGCCGGGGCGGATGGGCGGGGTAACGGCGATGCGTTCATTGGACAATGTCCGCCGCAGGTAGCTTTGCACCCTGGCGATTTCATTCGCGGTCATTCGATGCCTCCATGAATTTGTTATCGTTGTATAACAGCGATTTGCCGCTGGCGCACCTGGGCAGGGGATCGTCCGCATGTTCTAATCGCGCCGGACAAAAAAAGGAAAACAAAATGGCGGAGTTGGCGGGCAAGGTCGCGGTCATCACGGGCGGGGCCAGCGGTATCGGCGAAAGCGCGGCGCGGCTGTTCGTGGCCGAGGGCGCATCGGTGGTCATCGCCGACATGCAGCACGAGCGCGGCGCGGCGCTGGCCGAGGAATTGGGACCAAAGGCCCTGTTCCAACAGGTCGAGGTCCGCCAGGAGGCGGAGGTCAAGGCGGCCGTCGATCTGGCCGTCGAGACCTGGGGCCGGCTTGACTGCATGTTCAACAACGCCGGTTTCGGCGGCGTTCTGGGCCCCATCGAGGATGTCCCGGTGGACGAATTCGACATGACCATGGATGTCCTGGTGCGTGGCGTTTTCCTGGGCATGAAGCATGCCGTGCCGGTGATGAAAAAACAGCAATCGGGCAGTATCATCAACACCGGCAGCATCGCCGGCGTCACCGCCGGGCGCGGACCCATCATCTATTCCACGGCCAAGGCGGCGGTGGTGCATCTATCCAAGGTGACGGCCATGGAACTGGGCGAGCACTCCATCCGGGTCAATGCGCTCTGTCCGGGCTATATCGCCACGCCGCTGTCGGCCAATACCGTGGGCCGGCCGGATGAATTGATCGAGAAAGTGCATCACACCTATGCGGTGCGCCAGCCCATCCCCCGCACCGGCCTGCCCGATGATATCGCGCAAATGGCGCTGTTCCTGGCTTCCGACCGCTCCAGCTTCGTCACCGGACAGGCCCTGGTGGTTGACGGCGGCGCCGCCACGGGGGTGATGTGGTCGGATCAAAAAGACGTCTACAAATCCTATCATCCCATCAAGATCTATAATCCCGACGCCGGTTAGGCCATGGCGGAGCTGACCGTTGCCATTGGCGGCTTCGGGGCCATTGGCGCCAAAGTCGCCCGGGTGCTGGATGAGGGCATCCCCGGCCTCCGCCTCGCCGCCGTCTCGGCCCGCGACCATGACGGCGCCCGCGCCCGCATGGCCGGCATGACCACGCCGCCCCCCGTGGTCGGGTTGGCGGAACTGGCGGGCCTGGCGGACGTGGTCGTGGAATGCGCCCCGGCGGCGGTCTTCGCCCAGGTGGCCGAACCGGCGGTCGCGGCCGGCAGGATCTTCATCCCCCTAAGCTGCGGCGCCCTGCTGCAACACCCCCATCTGGAAGCCAGGGCGGCCGCGCGCGGCGCCCGGATCATCGTCCCCACCGGCGCCTTGCTGGGCTTGGATGCGGTGCGTGCGGCGGCCGAGGGCGTCATTCATTCGGTCCATATGGTGACGCGCAAACCCCCCAACGGCCTGGCCGGCGCGCCACATCTGGTGGACAACAACATCGATATCGAAAATCTGGCAACCGCCAAGCTGGTGTTCGAGGGCACGGCGCGGGAGGCGGCCAGGGCGTTCCCGGCCAACGTCAACGTCGCCGCCGCGTTAAGCCTGGCCGGCAACGGACCGGATCATACCACCATCGAAATCTGGGCCGATCCCGGAGTGACCCGAAACACCCACGCCATCAAGGTCGATGCGGATGCGGCCCGCTTCGAGATGACCATCGAAGGCATCCCCTCGCCCGAAAATCCCGCCACCGGTCTGCTCACCCCCCTAAGCGTCCTGGCCACCCTGCGCGGTCTGGTCAGCCCCCTGAAAGTAGGTACCTGATGACACAACAAATAACACGGCGGCTAGGCATCGCCGTCTCCGGCGGCCCCAATCCGTCTGAAATCATAGAGCTGGTGGCGCTGGCGGAAAGCCTGGGCTATGCATCCGCCTGGGTTGCCGAAGGCCACGGCGGCGATCAATTTTCGGTCCTCGCGGGCTGCGCCATGCGAACTTCGACGATCGGGCTGGGCACCGCCATTTCCAGCGTTTACGTGCGTTCGATCCCGACCATCGCCATGGCCGCGGCAACCGTGGATGATCTGTCCGGGGGGCGGTTTATTCTCGGCCTCGGCTCTTCCCATAAAGTACAAGTGGTGCCCGAACACGGCGTCGAATACGCCAAGCCGATCACCCGTCTGCGGGAAAGCGTGACCATTATCCGCCAGTTGCTGGAAACCGGCAATGCCCATTTCGAAGGCGAAACCGTGACCATCGAAAATTTCGATCTGTGGTTCCGGCCCCGGCGCCCGGACCTGCCCATATATGCCGCCGCCGTCCGGCCCAAGATGATGGCGGTCTGCGGCGAGATCGCCGACGGCATCATTCTTACCCGCAGCACCTTGCAGACCGGGGCCCAGGTCAAACAACAGTTAGCCCTGGGCGCCGGGCTGGCGGGCCGGGATCCGGGCAAAATCGAAGTCACCTCATTATTGCCCATCGCCGTTGGCGAGAACCGCCAGGAGGCCCTGGACAGCATGCGGCCCGGCCTGACCTTTTATGTGGGCTTTTTCCCCCGCTACCGTCAGATGATCGCGGATTACGGCTTCCAAGAGGAAACCGCGGCCGCGGCGGCGGCCTTCGCCAAGGGTGACCAGGCGGGCGCCGAACGCTGCATCACCGACGCCATGATCGATGCCACCGCCATCGTCGGCACCCCGGACGAATGCCGTGAACGTATCGAGGCCTACCGCCAATCGGGGATTGATCTGCCCATCATCAGCCCCTTCGCCCGCGGTCCGGAGTCCAAGCGCACCTTCGAGGCAGTGATCAGAGCCTGCGCGCCGGCATAATTTTCGGGCATTCGAACCAAACGCAGAGAGCCGGCGCACCAACCACCGCATCCTTTGATTTCGAATTTACCGTTCCGGTATCAGCGAATATAAATATGCACCTCATTGCTGGCCGACGCCGTGGACGACGAAGCGGACAGCGAGATCCGGCTGGCGGGCAGTCCCATGTCCATCAAGGTTTTCAGCACGCCGTTGGTGTGCTTCTTGATGGTCGATTGCGCCATGGCCTGTTCCGAGGCGTTGCCTCTGTTCGGCGTGACGGCGACCAGATCGAAATTCGCCTCCGGCCGTACCTGCAGGGTTTTTGCCACCGCCGTGTAGAGCGCCTGTTGATAGGGCACGTCGGGCCGGTCAAATCGGATCACCACCAGGGGCTGGCGGCCACCGGCGATGAAGCCGCTGCGCGGCGTGCTGGAGATGGCATAGGTTGGCCCCTGTCCACCGGCGGCGGCAAAGGCCCGGGTCATCAGGCTGCTGCCGTGCAATTCGCCATTCTTGATGGCGGCGGCCAAGGTGGTCAGATTGCCGCGTTCGCCGGCGACATAGGAGGTCTGCCGCGCCACGTCTTCGTTAATTTCGCCCAACAGGCGGTCGATCAGGACAACGGCGCGGTTGGTCTGGTCCTCCAGCAAGGCCAGTTGCCGATGGTCCTCGTCAATGGCGCCACTCAGGCCATAGGCGGCACGGGCTGATTCCAGCACATAGGCGGCAAGGGAGGAATTGGAGGCAATCTGGTTGGCCAGGCTGTTCATGGTGGCGATATCGCCGCTGATCCGGTCCAGCTCGGCCTGGGCGGCGTTCCACTGGTTGACCAGGATCGGATTGCCCGGCGTGGTGCCCAGTTGCAGCCGCGCCGTCACCGCCGCCACGGTGCCATGATAACGCTGGGCATTATTGGTGGTGGTGTGGCGAATTTGCTGCAATTGCCCATTCTGGGCACCCAATTGCCCTTTCAGGCGCTGCAATTCGCCGCGCAACTGGCCAACCTTTTGTCCCACCAGGGTGCCGGTGGGCCGCCCCGTCGCGGCGGTCGTTGCCAGCGCGGGCGCCATGGCCGGGGCCGTCGCGGCGGTCAGGCGCGGTGGCGCGCCGAAGGTTGGTTGCGTGTTCAGTTCAGCCCGCGAGGGCGGAATTGAGACGCTTTCGGGTGCCCGGCCCGAAGGCTCGTCGCCGGTCAAAGACGGCCACAGCGACTCGGACGCAAACGAACATCCCGAAAGCAAAATTGCCGCCCCAAGGACAGCCCCCGTCGACCTGCGCAAATTCACTCTCCCTGACAGGCGGACCCGAAAAACCAATTGGTCCCAGACCCTTGATACCTTGGTCACATTTGCAACCTTACAGCCAGCCGATTCAGTCATAGTCGATTCGGCGCCCAGGATACAGGCAATTCCGCATGATTTATGCAAAAAAAACCACATGAAACCCACGGCTCCGCTTGCCGGACCCTGAACCTCTCCCTTGAATTCCTTGTTTGCCCCTTATCGGACTTATGTGCGGCGAAGCTTAACCAATCCGCGATAGCCGGACAAGCCGTGTCCGGGCCGTGTCGGGCGGAAGCTCGATGGGCCGCCCAAGGGAAATAATTCACGGACCCATAGGTATCGCGCTTGCCTTGGCCCCGGCTTTTGTTTAGGTAGGCGGCTCCGCCGGCATTGATTTGGCCGCCGCGGCGCGGCGCCCGTAGCTCAACTGGATAGAGCGTCTGACTACGGATCAGGAGGTTGGGGGTTCGAATCCTCCCGGGCGCGCCATTAAAACTGCCAAAAAAATGGAAATGCAGCCGACCCTTATTGTGCTTGGGTCACGCAGTGGGTCACGTTTGGTGGCGTTTTGGTGTAAAACGCCTCCTACTCCACCTGCAACACCGTCTTGCCCCTGTGGCGCCGCTCCCCGGCCCAGGAAACGCCATTCAAGGCCGGCTGCATCGACATGAACGCACCGTCACGTTGGCTGGCGCCGGCAATTCGAAATCCCATATCTTAGGCTATGCTCACCCTGTTGATGATAATCGGTGTTTTTGCCCTGGGCCTCTTTGTTGCATCTTGCCGGCGGGACGGCCCAGGTGTGGGGCATATCAGCCTGGGCCTGCTAACCATTGCGGGCGCATCGCTGCCACTTGCCGGGTTGGGGTTTGCCGTCTCCGATCCGTTCCCTGTGACCGATCTATCCATGGATGCCGCTCGCAACGGGCAGGACCGCGACACCTTGGCGGCAACAGTGCGGAATTTCTTCATCTCGATAGGGCCGGAGGGCAATGCGGCGGTGTGGGGCGGCCTGGGGGTTATCTGTCTGCGCTGCGCGTGGACGGGCTCATGGGTTCGCTTCGCAGATATCATTCGGCAGGTAGGCCGGCCGCCTGGCAGCCCATAGCCGTAGCCATTGCCATCCGGGCTGTGGGGCCTTCAGGGTTACCGCCATACTGAATGGCCAGATCAATCGCGGCTGTATTTCTCTCGCTATCTGTCATCGCCAAATTTCCTCGTTATTGCTCTGCAGCCTTGCCGGCCAGCCAATCGGCAAGGGCCTGCTTGCCCGGATCATTCACGACAT
>JAYGEB010000268.1:0-12860 GCA_046582595.1 Alphaproteobacteria bacterium
TTCGGCAATTGGCACATTGCCGCCGTGGAAAGGATGTGTGCGGCAACCCAATATGTAGTGGTTGTCCGCATCAGCCGGATAGGAAGAAATTAGACCTCACGGCGCCATGTTCTTTTTCCGCAACTGGGAGAGAGCCTCCTCTGTCTTGGTGAGATGGGACAGCCCCATGCCCTTGAGGACATGCTCGGTTTTTGAGAATTGAATGTTGGTGTAGGTGGTAATTTCGACGCGGTTGCCCCAGGGGTCGAGGAAATCCAGGAACCGGCTGTCGACGAAGGTGATGCCCATGTCCTGAAGGCTTTCCCGCGCCAATTCCTTGTCGTCCACGGCGATGCCGAAATGGCGCTTCTCGTCGGGGCCTTGGTTGCGGCCGAGGCTAAAATTGATGAACTGGTCGCCGAAATAGATGAAGGCACGGGTCTCGCTTTTACTGGAAACTTCAAAGTCGATGAAGCGGCCGTAGAATTCCAGGGCTTCGTCAATGTCGCCGACCTCGAGCGCCACATGGTTGATGCCGACCGCGCGGGCCTTGCGTTCACTGTTTTTCGTCGTCATGTGAACCTCTCTGGATTTCGGCAGTTTCGTCGCGCAAGGTGATATCGACCATCAGGGCGCCCGCCAGGGCTTCCAGCGCGCCGCGCAGGGCGTCTTCGCTCAGGCTTGCGGGGATGCGGACGCGGGGGCCCGGGCGCGGAACAGCCTGCCCCCGCCCATGGGCGCCCGCTCCAGGCCGGTTTCCATTTCTTCCACGCTGGCGCCGTGTTCGGCCAGGCATTGGGTGATGTCATGGACAATGCCGGGGTGATCCGGGCCAAGCAGATCCAGGTTCAAGACCGGACCATCGGGCCGGGCCCCGGTCGTGGCCGTCTCCACCGTCAGGCTGAAACCCTGGGCCTCGAGCGCGGACAATGCTTCTTTCAAGGCCGCTTCCCGGTTGTTGGGAATTTCCACGCGGGCGATGCCGGCGAATTTTTCGGCCAGGCGGGCCATGCGGCTTTCCAGCCAATTGCCGCCCGCCGAAGTCACCGCCTTGGACAGGGTTTCCACCAGGCCGGCGCGGTCATTGGCGATAAAGGTCGGGACAAGTGTTTTCATGGGCGGCTTCCGATCTTGCGTCCGAGGAGGGTTCTTCCATGGCTTGATGCTCGGGTCAATCACCCATTTGGTCGTGATCATCTCGCTGGTAATCATTGTCCAGCCGGCGGCGAAACCGCTAAACTGTCCGTATTGATATCTGAACAGATGGAGCCGCCCGTGAGTAATAAAATCTATAAAATCGCCCTGATCCCCGGTGACGGTATCGGCCATGAGGTCGTGCCGGCGGCAGCCCAGGTATTGGAAATGGTTGGCGGCAAATTCGGCTTTACCTTTGATTGGACCGAATTCGATTGGAGTTGCGAACGCTATACCAAGATGGGCGCCATGATGCCGGATGACGGCCCCGAACAACTGGCCGCCTTCGATGGCATTTTTCTGGGCGCCGTGGGCTTTCCCGGCGTGGCCGACCACATCTCGCTCTGGGGTCTGTTGATCCCCATCAGACGCGCCTTTGACCAATACGCCAATGTCCGCCCCTTGAAGTTGTTCGAAGGGGTGACCAGCCCGTTGGCGGGGCGCGGCGCCGGCGATATCGACATGGTCATCGTGCGGGAAAATGCCGAGGGCGAGTATTCCCGAATGGGGGGGCGCATCTACGAAGGCACGGAGCGCGAGATGGTTATTCAGGAAGCCGTCTTTACCCGCCACGGCGTTGATCGCATTCTGCGCCACGCCTTCGAAATCGCAACCCAGCGCGCCGCCGCCCGCGGCCGCCCCGGCAAGGTCACCTCGGCCACCAAATCCAACGGCATCATTCACACCATGCCCTTTTGGGACGAACGGTTTGAACGCATGGCCGGAGAATACCCGGATATCGAGACCGACCAGTTCCATATCGATATTCTCTCGGCGCATTTCGTCCAGCATCCGGACTGGTTCGATGTGGTGGTTGGCTCAAACCTGTTCGGCGATATTCTTTCCGACCTCGGCGCCGCCGTGGTGGGCGGCATGGGCCTGGCGCCCGCCGCCAATCTGAACCCCGCCGGCGCTCACCCCTCCATGTTCGAGCCGGTGCATGGCTCCGCGCCCGATATCGCCGGCAAGGCCATCGCCAACCCGATCGCGCAAATCTGGACCGGCGCCATGATGCTGGAACATTTGGGCGAGGCCGAGGCCGCCGACGCCATCGAGGCCGCCATCGCCACGGTCCTCGCCGACGGCTCCGTCCGCACCCCCGACTTGGGCGGCCAAGCCGAAACCGGCACCCTGGCCCAAGCCATCGCCGACGCGCTCTAGAACCTATTCCAGGTTGACTGGAACAGCCAAGCCGCCCGTGCCCCCATCCGGTCAGCCGCGGGATCATCCTCATTGGGTGGCCGACCGGGGTTGCGGGCGGCCCGGAAATCGAAGTTTATTCGCGGCCACCGATTTTTCGACGGATATCGGTGTGAAAAAACGCAAATCTTTGCGAAGTATTTACCCAATTAAGAGAATAATCCTCCTCAACCGCGACCAATAAAGCGATTTGTTATGAATATCGCTCGCGGACCGATGTTGATGGTTACCCCGGGGCCCAATTTTCACGCACATTGGGTGACGATGGAGGAAAGGACGAATGACGGACACATTTGATGCGGATACCACGGGCCTTGACGCCGGCGCCACGCCCGAGGCGGGCGAAACGGCCAAACCGGATGATCCGTCCGCGAAACTGCCCGCCTTGCACATTCTGGTCGCCGAGGACTATCGCCTAAACCAGAAAGTCATCTCCGCCATGTTGACTGATCTGGGGCATCGGGTTTCCGTCGTCAACAACGGGATGGAGGCCGTCTCGGCGGTGCTGCGGTTGCGCTATGACCTGATTCTCATGGATGTTCACATTCCGGAATTGGACGGTAAGGCGGCGGCGCGGCGTATTCGCGCCCTGCCGCGGCCCGAAGGCGATATTCCGATTATCGCCCTGACCGCCGACGCCTCGATGGATCAGCAAAAACAATGCCTCGCCGCCGGCATGGATTTTTACTTGACCAAGCCGATAATCCTGCCCGATCTGCAACAGGCCATGGCCAAATGCGTGCTACGGGCGAAAACGCCTGAAAAGGTAAGCGTGGTGCAACCGGCCATTGGGCAATTGGAACCCGATTTCGAGGATGAGCCGTCGGAAATTCCGATCGTCGATGTTGACGTCCTGGTTGAGTTCGCGGAAATGGTGGGGTGGGATTCGGTCGCGACGCTGTTCGAGACTTTGACGAAGGATTTCATCGAACACCGCAGAATTATCACCCGCGCCGCCGAAAGCGGTGAAATCGAGGTGCTGCGGCGGCAAACCCAGGCCCTGAACGGCGCCCTCGGTCAATTCGGCGCCACCAAGGCGCAGGAAACCGCCCACGTCATCGAGACATTATGCAAAGCCGGTTACAGCGAAACCGCTTGCGACATGATTCCGAAGTTCCTGCAATTGGGACAGGATTCCATACTCGTATTGCAAAAATGTCTCGAAACCATGGCCCGCCCGCAAGGCCAAGGCATGCCGTCCCCATCATTTTCGATTTGAGGCGTTTGCGCGATTTTCAATTGATCGGGTGAGCTTTCGCGACCCAAGTGATTGTTTTAATTTCTCTATTCCTAAGAGTCCGGGCAAGTTTCAAATAAACATGCTCTGGCCGGGCCGCTTTGCCGCCGCCGTCGTCAATCTGGATCGCCGCCATTCTCCCCGACCGTCTCTCGATCCGTAGGTGGCTCGTCTTTCGCGTCCAGCGCGGTGCTGACGGCCGGAAAATGCGTGGGATGGCGAACGGCAGCATTCAGCAGCGCGGATTTAATTTTCGATAAGATTACGGGGAATTTTTGAAGCATGATATCGTCCCAATCGGTAAAGTCAAAGCTGCTACCGCGCCTGTATACCTCAAAATAGCTCACGCCGTGCTTTCCGAACCATCGCCCACCGTCAAATTCAACGTTGCAACAGATGGATTGCAAGAGATTGAAATTATCGGTAGTTTTTGGAACCGGATGCGCCGGGCGGCTGGGAGGGATAGATAGATTGTGAGAGTGATTTTCATCGCGATGATCCTGGCGCTAACAAGCTGCCAGAATGTTTCGGACGTGATCAAGGATCTCAACACAAAAATCGATAATTTTGGTACCTCGAAAAGAGAAAACGCGGCCGGCGGCGTCTATATGGGGTATTTCCCCGATGCGGCGACGGATTTGGCGCAGAAAAACTGCCGGAAATTCTCCAAGAATGCGGTGATGATCAGCCAGGGCAAGGACGGCACCTACTCCTTCGCCTGCCGCTGAGCCCGTGACCAGAAGGTTATGCTCTTGTCTTTAAATCGGTGAAATCGGCCTGATCCTGGGCGGATGCTTGTCGGGCCGCCGGGAGGCGCAACGGTCGAAGGTGTTGATCAGGTGCCGCCGGGTCTGGCGCGGGTCGATCACCTCGTCGATGCCGAAACCTTCCGCCGCCCCTTCGTAGTCCCGGCGGTAGGCCACATCGACCGCGCCTTCCACGGACATGGCGCAGATTTCCGCCGTCGGCCAGGCGAAACCGGCATCGCTCTCGAAGGCCTGGCCGCCGCCCATGGCATAATAGCCCCCGCCATAACCCTTGCGCAGGACGATGGAGGCCCGCGGCACCGTGGCCTGGCCCATTTCAAACATCAGCCGGCCGGAGCGCCGGCCCAGGCCGGCCTTTTCCGCCGCCGAGCCGATGGCGGAAGCCGGGTACGTCGATCAGCATCACCAGGGGCAGGCCGAAGGCATCGCAGAGGGCGATGAAGTGGGCGGCTTTCTCGCAGGCCTTCACATCCAGCATGCCGGCCAGGTATTTCGCCTGATTGGCGACGAAACCCACCGGACGGCCGTTCAGGCGGGCGAACGCGGTGACCATGTTGCGGGCGTACGATGGCTTCTTTTCGAACACGCTGCCCTGGTCCGCGACCAGTTCGATGATGCGGCGCACGTCGTAGGATTTGCGCGGGTTGGCGGGAATGATCTCCAGCAATTCTTCCTCCCGCCGGTCCACGGGATCGCCGGTCGGGAGCATGGGCGGGGGCTGTCGCGCGTTCGAGGGCAGATAGGAGAGGAAACGCTGGATCGCCGCCAGGGCCTGGTCCTCGTTGTCCACGGCCAGATCGGAAATCCCGTTGCGGTTGGTTTGCGAGATGGCGCCGCCCAACGTCTCCTTGTCGATCTCCTCGCCCAGGCCCGCCTTGACCAGGGCCGGGCCGGCCATGCCCATGGTCGAGCCGCCCTTGACCATGACCACGAAATCGGCGAGCGAGGCATAGTTCGTCGGTCCGGCGAAACCCTGGCCCAGCATGGCCATGGCCATGGGCACCCAGCCCGAATTGCGCGCGAATAATTGAAATACGGGGGAGGCGCCGGCGAAATGACGGCTGTCCTGGCCGTCCTGGATGCGGTGGCCGCCGCCCTCCAGCAAGGCCACCAGGGGCATGCCGTGGTCAGTGGATTTGACGATGGCCCGGTTGGTCTTGGCCGCGCCATGCCTGCCCGTGCTGCCGCCCAAGACGGTATAGTCGTGGGACATGAGCGAGACGGGCCGGCCATCGATCAGGCCGGTGCCGGTGACGACGCCGTCGGCGGGGGCGACCAGATCTTTGTTGAAGCCGGTGTCGCGCAAGGGCTCGACCAGGCTGCCGGCCTCCATGAAACTGCCGTCGTCGCAGATTTTGGCGATGCGTTCCCGGGCCGTGTATTTGCCATTGCCGTGCTGGCGGGCGACCGCCTCGGGCCGCCCCTGGTCCAGAATGGCCGCCCGCGCCGCCTCGATCTCCGCCAATAGCGCGCGCCCGTCGCTGCTCTCACCGCTCATGTTGTATTCCAGTCAAAGTACGCGCCTTCATTCCGTATTACGGGGACACGTAACAAGTACATGTCCCCGTAATACTCCGCCAGCGCCTGTTAAAGAAAGTCGGAGCATTTGGGGGACATGTACTTGTTACGTGTCCCCCAAATGCGGCCAAACGCACCGGTTAGATGTTCTAAGCCTTGCCCTCGTGGGCCGCGGCTTGCACCACGGCGCCGCTGGCGATCAGGGCGGCGACCTCGTCGGGGGAGAAGCCCCATTCGGAAAGACCGGCTTCCGTGTCCTGGCCCAGGCTGGGGGGCGGGCCTTGCACGCCGGCCTCGGTGCGGGAGAACTTTGGCGCCGGGCCCGGCTGGGTCACGCCCATGACCTCGACGAAACTGTCGCGGGCGACGTTTTGCGGGTGGCTGGGCGCTTCCGTCATGGACAGCACGGGGGCGAAGCAGATGTCCGTGCCCTCCATGATTTCGCACCATTCGTCACGGGTCTTGGTCTTGAAAACCTCCCGGTAGGTTTCGATCACCTCCGGCCAGGTTTCCCGGTCCATCTGCGCCGGCAGGTTCATCTTGTCCATGCCGGTTTTTTCCATCAGCTCGGCATAAAACTTGGGCTCGATGGAGCCGATGGAGACATGCTTGCCGTCCTTGGTTTCATAGGCGCCGTAAAACGGCGCGCCGGTATCGAGGATGTTGCTGCCGCGTTCGTCCGTCCAAAAGCCCGAGCCATGCATGCCGTAAATGGGCAGCATCAGATAGGCCGAGCCCTCCAGCATGGAGGTATCCACCACCTGGCCCTTGCCCGAACGTTGCACCTCCCACAGCGCCGCCATGACGCCGAAGGCCAGGAACATGGCCCCGCCGCCGAAATCCCCCGTCAGGTTCAGGGGTGGCACCGGACCGCTGTCCTTGGTGCCGCAGGAATACAGCACGCCGGAGAGGGCGATATAGTTGATGTCGTGGCCGGCGGCGTGACTGACCGGGCCGTCCTGGCCCCAGCCCGTCATGCGGCCATAGACCAGTTTTTCGTTGCGGGCCAGGCAGACATCGGGGCCCAGCCCGAGGCGTTCGGCGACGCCGGGGCGGAAACCTTCGACCAGAGCATCGGCCTGCTCCACCAGGCGCAACACGGCGGCCACGCCGTCGGGGTTCTTCAGATCGACCGAGATGGATTTGCGGCCCCGGCCCAAGACATCGAAGGCCGGGTTGCTGCCGGAAATGCCCAGGCCCGAGGGCGCGGTGCGGTCGACCCGGATTACCTGGGCCCCCATGTCCGACAGCAGGGTGGAGCAAAAGGGTACCGGCCCGATGCCCGCCAATTCAACGATCTTCATGCCCGCCAAGGGTCCCATGGCCAATCTCCTCCATGCCGCTGTTTTCAAGGTTTGACCGACAATAGCGGAAGCGGACCTTTCGGCAAATGCCTCAGTTCGGCGCCGTCTGCGACCAATCCGCGAGCCCCAGCACCCGTGGCCTGGCGCCCGAGAGATCGAGCAGCAGGTATTCGGGCGCCGCGATGTCGTGATTGCAGCGGCGCAGGCCGCGCACTTCGGCCCATGGCCAACCGGATATACATCCGGCCATGGACGGCGGGGTCAAAGCCGTCAGGCCGCGCAGTAGGCGGCCCTGAAACCCTCCCGCCTCCAACGACGGCTCGGGACCCAGATAAATCACCAGGTGCCGCCCCCGCCTGGGTGGACGCAGCATGGCACAGCTTCCCGCCGTCTCCCGCAGCAGAGGCAGGGCCAGGCGTGGAGGCAGGCCGCCGAATTCAACCAGATACAGGGTCAGCAGAACCTTGGCCGCGCCGAGGCGGTCCAAAAGAGCTTGCAGTTCGTCCAGCAGCTCACGGTCCACCGCCAGCCCGCCGCCTGGGCCGCGGCCCGCGGGATAGAGTTTTCCGCCGTAACGGCTGTCTTGTTTCATTTTATTTGCCCTCGATAAGTTCCTCGGTCAGGCGTTATTATGCCCCGCGAAGGGAGACATTGGACGGGCAAAACCGTGACAATTTCAGGGCAGGGCGTGGCGGTGACGGGATCGCTCATTTCGTGGCCGACCGGTGCTATTCCCCTCAAATGCCAAATTGTTCCCACACGTTGGTTTGGAGTAATTTGTCAGCATCAAAAGGATTCCATTTTTGCGCCGCATGATCTAGTTTGCGCCGGTGTTCGTTCATCCCCAATATCGCAATGTCACGCTGCTGGCGCTTTGCCAGGTGATCTTTGTCTGTGGCCAGACAACGTTGTTTTTCGTCGGCGGTCTGATTGGTTACAAGCTGGCCGCCGACAAGGCGCTGGCGACCTTGCCGGTCAGCGCGGTGATATTGGGCACGGCGTTGATGACCATACCCGCCTCGCTGGTCATGCGCCGGATCGGCCGGCGCGCCGGTTTCATGGGCGCGGCCGTGATCGGCCTGATCGGTCTGCTGATCTCCGCCCTGGCCCTCTACCAGGCGCATTTCTGGCTGCTGTGCGCGGGCGCCTTGACGGTCGGATTTTATAACGCCTTTTGTCAATATTACCGTTTCGCCGCCGCCGACGTGGCAACGCCGGTCTTTCGGCCCAAGGCGATTTCCCTGGTCATGGCGGGGGGCGTGGTGGCCGGCGTTGTCGGGCCTTCGCTCGCCGTTCACAGCCGCTACCTGATACCCGATATTGAATACCTGGCAAGCTATCTGTTGCTTGCCGTGATGTCCGTCAGCGTGTTCGCCCTGGTATCGTTCGTGCGCATTCCCCGTCTGTCGGAGGCGGAACGAAAGGACACGGGCCGGCCCTTGCTCGAAATCATGGCGCAGCCAAAGTTTATCGCGGCGGCGGGAGCCTCCATGATCGGTTATGGCATCATGGCCCTGTTGATGACGGCCACGCCCCTGGCCATGATCGCCTTTGAACATCCCGTCGATGATGCCGGCTATGTCATTCAATGGCATGTGGTGGGGATGTTCGCGCCGTCTTTCATCACCGGACATTTGATCGTCCGGTTTGGTCTGGTCAAAATCATGCTGACGGGGGCCATGCTGTTGCTGGCATCCATCGTGGCGGCCCTGCTGGGGCTGGCGGTCTGGAATTTCGTTATTTCCATGTTCCTGGTGGGCGTCGGCTGGAATTTCCTGTTCATTGGCGGCACCACCCTGTTGACGGAGGTCCACACCGCGGCCGAACGGGCCAAGACCCAAGCCGCCCATGATTTCATGGTGTTCGCCACGACGGCGGCGGGATCGTTCCTGTCGGGCCAATTGCTGTTCAGATTGGGCTGGGACCAGGTTAATCTGATGGCGCTTCCCTTCATCGTCGGCGTTACCGTGTTGATCATCTGGTACGCCTTCGTTCGCCGCGCGGAAGAACGGGCGCCGTCCACGGGCTGATGGCCGGTCCCGGCCGTCTGGCCGGCTTTCGGGAATCGCTCATATCCCCGGCGCCGCCTCGGCCGGGATATTGCGAACTTTGGCGATTATTTATGCCATTCCCGCCCTCTCGAAGGCACCGGTTGCGTTTCCGCCGCTTCTCTGGCATTTATCGCGCGCATTTGCGCCCCGGGGCGGATAGGCGTGGGTATTTGGCCCCATAATTCATTAATACGACCTGTTCGAGAAGATCCAGCAAAGAGGAAATAACCTATGTCAGCGGGATTGGCTTTTGCCATCGTGTGCGGATTTATCGCACTCCTTTACAGTATCTGGGCGGTACGCTCGGTATTGTCCGAAAGCGCCGGTAACGAGCGCATGCAGGAAATTTCGGAGGCCGTGCGGATCGGCGCCAAGGCCTATCTTAACCGCCAATACTTGACCATTGGCGCGGTTGGCGTGGTGATCTTCATCATCTTGCTGTTGCTGTTCGATATTACCGTCGCCTTGGCCTTCCTAACCGGCGCGGTACTGTCCGGCGCGGCGGGCTATATTGGCATGAATGTGTCCGTCCGGGCCAATGTCCGCACCGCCGAGGGCGCCCGCAAGAGCCAGGCCAAGGGCCTGGAAATCGCCTTCAAGTCGGGCGCCGTCACCGGCATGCTGGTGGCGGGCCTGGCCCTGTTGGCGGTCGCGGTGACTTATGCGGTCTTGCTGAACATGGGCGTCGAGGGCCGTGACCTGATCGACCCGCTGGTGGGTTTGGGCTTTGGCGCTTCGCTGATTTCCATCTTCGCCCGGCTGGGCGGCGGCATCTTCACCAAGGGCGCGGACGTGGGCGGCGATTTGGTCGGCAAGATCGAGGCCGGCATCCCCGAGGACGACCCCCGCAATCCCGCCACCATCGCCGACAACGTGGGCGACAACGTGGGCGATTGCGCCGGCATGGCGGCTGATTTGTTCGAAACCTATGCGGTCACCATCGTGGCCACCATGGTCCTGGCCTCGATCTTTTTTGCCGGCGATGCGGAGATGTCGGGCAAAATGATGCTGTATCCCCTGGTCATTGGCGGCGCCTGCATCATTACCTCGGTGATCGGCACCTTCTTCGTCAAGCTGGGCGCCTCCAACAATATCATGGGCGCCATGTACAAAGGTTTCATCGTCTCCGCCGTGCTTTCCGCCGTCGCGATCTATCCGGTCACCGCGTGGATTATCGGCATGGGGGAAATCGGCGACAAGGGCTTTTCCGGCACCGATCTGTTCTTCTGCGGCCTTGTCGGCCTGGCGGTGACGGGGTTGTTGATTTGGGTGACCGAATATTACACCTCCACCGAATACCGTCCCGTGCGCAGCGTCGCCCAGGCCTCGACCACGGGCCATGGCACCAACGTCATTCAGGGTCTGGCCATCGGCATGGAATCAACGGCGATCCCCGCCATCATCATCATGGCCGGCATTCTGATTACCTTCAAGCTGGCCGGCCTGATGGGCATCGCCATCGCGGTAACCACCATGCTGGCCCTGGCCGGCATGGTCGTGGCCTTGGATGCCTATGGCCCGGTGACCGATAACGCCGGCGGCATCGCCGAGATGGCGGACATGGAGGAAGAAGTCCGCAAGACCACCGACGCCCTGGACGCGGTCGGCAACACCACCAAGGCGGTGACCAAGGGTTACGCCATCGGCTCGGCCGGCCTGGGCGCCCTGGTGCTGTTCGCGGCCTATACGGAGGATCTTAAGTACTTTGCCGCCCATGCCGACCAATACACCTACTTCAAGGGCGTGGCGGTGGATTTCGCCCTGTCCAATCCCTATGTGGTGGTCGGCCTCATTTTTGGCGGTCTGTTGCCTTACCTGTTCAGCGCCATGTCCATGACGGCCGTGGGCCGGGCGGCGGGCACGGTGGTGGAAGAGGTCCGCAGCCAGTTCGCCAACGACCCGGGGATCATGAAGGGGACATCCAAGCCCGATTACGGGCGCACGGTCGATATATTGACCAAGGCGGCAATCAAGGAAATGATCGTCCCCTCCATGTTGCCGGTGCTGGCCCCCATCGTGCTGTATTTCCTCATGGTGGCGATTGGCGGCAAGGGCGAGGCCTTCGCCGCCGTCGGCGGGATGTTGCTGGGCGTCATTGTCACCGGGCTGTATCTGGCGATCTCCATGACCGTGGGCGGCGGCGCCTGGGACAACGCCAAGAAGTACATCGAAGATGGCAATCTTGGCGGCAAGGGTTCGGAAACCCATAAGGCGGCCATTACCGGCGATACCGTCGGCGATCCCTACAAGGACACCGCCGGTCCGGCGGTGAACCCGATGATCAAGATCACCAATATCATGGCGTTATTGTTGCTCGGCGTTCTGGCCCGTTGGAATTAGATCATTTTCGGGATTGATATGGGCGATCAAGGTCGCGACGGCGGCCCGGCGCTTATGCGCCGCCCACGCGGAGCTGTGTGCTCTTGCGCACAAGCGTGAGCGAAGAGAGCTAGACCCGTTCATTCAAGCTTGAAATGCTCCGAGGGCGCGGTCGGGAGATCAAAATCGAACCAGGGCAATCCCGCCGGCTGCCACCGGCGGGTTTTGTCTTATTTTGCTCCCTGGTTGGAAAAACGGCCGATATTGCCGAATAATTGTTCGATGACCGTCAATTCCCGGCCCCTGGTCGGGGTTGTCCGCTCCACGGTCTTCACCGTCTTGCCGGCGGCCAGGGCAAACCGCTCTATCCCCGTCACAATGCCCTTTTTGTCAAAGCGGACCGCCAAAACCGCCTGATCCAGCAATTTCTCCGGAAAGAAGGCGATATGTTCCGATTCCCGCTTCACGTACAGCCAGGTCTCGCCATTGAAGTCGGCTATGGATGCCGGCGAGCCGAACAGAGAGGTCACAGAATCACGGTCATGCACGCCCGGGAGCAGCTTTTCCACAACATCGTCATCGGGAATAAAACCGTGGCTGTTGCGCATGGGCGAACAGCCCCCCAGAGCCACCATGGCGCCGATGACCGTTATGGCGAAAACCCGGCGCATGCGCCTCTGTATTGGGTTTGATTGGTGTATAAGGTGTCCGGGCATTGGCGGGGAACATGCCACCGTTGCCAAGGCGGGTCAATCCGATGATCGCGGCGGGTTCGCGGCGGGATCGCGGGGATTGGCGGAAGGGAGTGGATGAGGTGAAGAACTGGTTTCGCCGGCGCGATCGGGGCGGGGAGGTGGCGCAAGGATTATACCTGACCGCCGTGGCCCAGGCCCGTCAGAAGATGTTTTACGCCGATCATGGCGTGCCCGATTCCGTGGATGGGCGCTTTGATCTCATCGTCATGCATGTCTATTTATTGTTGCAGCCCCTCAATAAGTTGGCGCAAGACGGGGACAGGCCCGAGATCGCGCGCCGCGCCGGCGATCTTGCCCAGGCTCTGTTCGATGCCATGTTCGGCGATATGGACCGATCCCTGCGCGAGATGGGCGTCTCCGATATTGCCGTGGGCAAGCGGGTCAAACATATGGCCAAGTCCTTTTATGGCCGCGTCGCCGCCTATGACGAGGGTCTGGCGGGGGAGGACGAGGTTTTGTGGGCCGCGCTGGAACGCAATTTATTCGGCACCGTCAATCCAAGCCGGGACCATGTGCGGGCCCTGGCCGGCTATTTG
>JAYGEB010000331.1:0-2721 GCA_046582595.1 Alphaproteobacteria bacterium
GTCGCCTTCCGGCTCGGCTTCATGGTGACCACCGGCGCCCGCGACCTGGCCGAGATTTTATACACGGTCATCGGCTGGATTCCGCTCGACATATTCTCGCAGCCTTCCATGCAACAATTCCTGTCACTGGTCTTTATCGCCATCGCCTGCATCCTGATGGGCGCCGGCCTGCCGACGACGGCGCTCTACATCATGCTGGTTTCCGTCGCCCAGCCGGCGTTGGCGCAATTGGGTGTACCGACTCTGGCGACCCATATGTTCGTCCTCTACTACGGCGTCATCTCCGAGATCACGCCGCCGGTCTGTGCCTCGGCCTATGCGGCAGCGGGCATCGCCGGCTCGAATCCGTTCCGCACCGGCTGCACCGCCTTCACGCTCGGCATCGGAAAGCTCATGGTGCCCATGGTCTTCGTCTACGCGCCGACCATGCTGATCGTGCTTCCGGAATACTTCACTTTGGTGTCCTTTCTTCATGTGTCCCTGACCTGCGCGATTGGCATTTTCGCAATCGCGACGGCGGTTTCGGGTTACTTCCTGGCGCCGTTGAACGGGCTGTGGCGAGCGGTCATGGCTATCGCCGGCCTGCTGATGGTTGCCCCCAGTTGGGAAAGTGACCTCACCGCGCTCGTCGTTGCGGCTCCAGTGATCCTCATGCAGCTGTCGGCGCAACGTGTCGATACGGCTTCCGCATCAGCAGAAGTGCAGAGCGATTAGCGCGGAAAGGATAGAAAGCATGTTCAAGAATCTTCTCGTCGCTGTTGATCTGGAACACGACGCCTATATCGGCGGACTGCTACGCATCGCCGCGGACATGACCGTTGCCCAGGGTGCCAAGATGCACCTGTTGCACGTCATCCCTTCGGCACCCGCCGTGGTTTCACAATTTCTCCCCAAAAGCTACGAAAAGATGGCGTCCAAGAAAATAGAGAAGGACCTCACCAGCTTGGCTGCGACAGTTGATCTAGCCGAAGGAGCCGTCGCCATTTCTGTCCGATTTGGTGACGTCTATCATGAAATCCTTGCCTACGCCGACAAGATCAGCACAGACCTCATCATCGTCGCATCCCATAAGCCGAATTTTGGTAACTATTTGCTAGGTACCACCGCCGCCCGCATCGTCCGTCACGCCACCTGCTCGGTATTCGTCGCCCGCCTTGCCGGAGTCACGGACAGATGACCACCTGGACCGCCACGACCCTGGCCGAATGGGCTCTCGATCTTGACCCCAGCGAACTGCCCGACACCGTCATCGCCAAGGCCGAGAACTGCCTGATCGACGCGATCGCCTGCGCCCTGGCCGGCTACCACACAAAGGGCGCGGCCCGCGTCACGGCGGTCGCCTCGGCACAGTATCGTGATGGGCCCGCCGCCGTCTGGTTTGGTGCTGACCGCTTACACCCGACCGGGGCGGCTTTCATCAATTCCGCCGCCGTCTCGATCCTCGATCTGGACGACGGTCATCGCGGCCCGCTCGGCCACCCGGGGGCGGCGGTCATTCCGTCGGCCCTGGCCGTAGCGCAAGAAACCAACGCAGGCGGTCTAGATCTATTGGCCGCCGTCGTCGCCAGCTACGAGGTTTGCACCCGCATTGGCGCATCGGAATGGCGGCCCGCCTACCATACGGGCAACTGGAGCGGCTTCGGAGCGGCTACGGCAGCGGCCCGACTCCGCGGCCTGAGCGCCGAGCAACTCATGCACGCCCTTGCCATCACCGCCTACCACGGGCCACGAATCGCTGACCTGACGCTGAGTTCGGACATGGGCGCCAACGTCAAGGAATCCATCCCCTGGTCAGTAGTCACCGGCCTCAACGCTGCCGACCTGGCGGCACAAGGCTTCACCGGTTGCCGCGATGCCCTGGATATTGACGAAAGGTTTGAACCAGGTCGTGCTACGGCGGATCTGGGCGACGGTTTCCAGATCATGAACACTTATTTCAAGCGCTACTCGGCCTGCCGTTGGATTCACTCCGCCGTGGAAGCTCTGCTGCAGGTGATGACGGAACATGGTTTGTCGGCGGAATACATAGACAGCGTCCATGTTGAAACATTTCTTCAGGCCGCCAGCCTTGACAACCTGGCAGACCCGCCGTCTCCGGAAAGTGCTCAATACAGCCTGCCCTATTGTCTCGGCATTGCCGCATCCAAGGGTGACAACGCCCTGATGCCCATGGCAGCGGACGATCTTCACGATCCGGCCGCCGTGGCCTTCGCGAATAAGGTGACGGTCACGTGCAACGACGCGTTGGCCGCCGATTTCCCGGTGACGGTGCCTGCCCGGGTGATCGTCCACACCCAATCGGGGGTTTTTGAAGCCCAGGTTGACCTTCCCTGGGGCGAGCCGGGCGGGCCGATGCGCCGCGCCGACCTAGTCGCCAAGTTCCGGGTCCTGGCCGCGCAGCGGATAGATGAACACCGGGCTACCGCCATTGTCGCCGCCGTGGAAAACTTGAAACATGGCCCCCTAAACCCGCTGTTTGATCTCCTTTCCCCGCCAGCCGACAATGATATTGAGGCGTTGGAAGCAAACCGTCACACCGCCGGCTGACAGCGCTATCGCTTTCACTTTCGACACAGGATGCATCTGACATTACCCGCTATTCCGTCTTCAGCCTGATCAAGCAGGGATTGATTCGCCACACCGGGTGGGAGCGTGCGTGGCGCGATCCGGAACCCAAGGCGGCGTATGACGTCGTCATAATCGGCGGCGGTGGGCACGGGC
>JAYGEB010000348.1:0-2199 GCA_046582595.1 Alphaproteobacteria bacterium
CCAGGTTGGTTCATGATTGCGCCGGCCGCACGAAAAAAATCAGAGGCAGAACCGCCAGGCCGGCCAGGGCATACATCTTGAAGGCGTTGATGTAGCCGATCATGGCAGCCTGACGGCCGATCTCGCCACTCAGGCCGGCCAGGCTTTGGGCGCCATCCATGCTCCAGGCCCCCAAAATCCACGGCAGTGCGAGGGATTTGTTAAACTCGGAAATGAATTCGGTCAGCCCGGCATAATTTGTCGCGGTGGCGTAAATCACCACGGTCACCGACAGGGCAATGAAATCGGAACTGCTCAAATTCCGCGGCAGATGATAAATCACCGAGCCCTCGGCCAGATACCGGGGGTGCGGGGTGGCAAAGGTCGCGACGGTCAAGGGCACCCAGATAATGCCCACGGCAAAACCCTGTAGGACGCTGTTGATGCCCACGTCCACGATGGTCACGTTGACATCGAAACTGGCCATATAAAAACCCGAGAATATCTGAATAACGAAGCCGATGCTCATCCCGATCCTGGGGTTCAGGCGCGATATGAATATGGCCGCGAAAAACCCCCAATGGCGTCGGCGCCGCTCAAGCCCAGCAAGAACCCGATGATTGAATCGGGGTAGCCAAGAAGCCCCTGCAGCAGGGGCAACAGCACCGAGACCACCAGAATTGCCATCGAATGTTGCGTCGTCGCCAAGGTAACGCTGAACAATATGGCCCAGCGGCGAAACGCGGGCACCTCGGTGACGCGTGGCGTGCCGGCGATCATCTCGGGACTTCCGCGCCGCCGCAAGATTGCCAGCGCGGAAAAATCGCCCTTACGGCCATCCGCTTTCCGGAGAGGGCCGGTTCAAGGGCGGTCGCCTTCATCCAGAGCATTTTCAATGTTGTCTGAACCGCCCGCTCCCCCGCCCGGCGTTTCCCCGGACGCAATGTCCCGCGCCCGCTGATTCCAGTGCATGGCGGCCTTCGGGGATTTTTTTCGGCCCCTCGCCGGAATCGGGAAATTCTCAAACGCCGGCCGTATCGCATGGGTGATCAAAGCCTTTTTCCGATTTGTCTCGATCAGGGTATCCGCCCGATTTTGATCCGGTCATAATAATTGACAATCTAACAAACATTTGGCAGAATAAGAAACGTATTCGTCTCAACCCGTCGAAATGGTTCCGTGCCGTTCGTCTACATTGCAAATTTCGAGGCGACCCCATCGTGAGTACGAGCCTTCAATTATCAGGTACTCATATCGGCTGCCCGGCTGGCAATCCCCCCCGATTGCCAGCCGGGTTTTTTTGCCGGGCGTCGATGAAAACGGCGCCAAGTGATGAATGCCGCGTGGGGCCGAACCGGCCACCGCCACGTTCAGCCACTGTCCGCCATTCACGTCTTGTAGACCATTACGCCCCGGTAAAACCGTCTCAAATCCACTTGCCGCGTCGAGGAGCCACA
This sequence comes from Alphaproteobacteria bacterium, assembly GCA_046582595.1. Classification (GTDB taxonomy): domain Bacteria; phylum Pseudomonadota; class Alphaproteobacteria. The sequence goes on from JAYGEB010000348.1 coordinate 1,437, forward strand.
ATTCATCCCTTTTTCGCGCAGATGCCGTCGAGAATAAGTCTCGCGCAACGGGCGGCGACGATATCCACCGAGTGCCGCTCTATTTTGAACCAATCGACGGCCCAGTTCATGGCGCTCAATAGAAATTGCCGCAGAGGCACGACCTTTAAGTCCTCCCGCAACTGCCCGGCCTCGAGGGCATCACGCAACAGCGTATCCCAAAGCTTGGCATAGGCTTGCCGCAACGGCCGGTGCCGGGCGCGGATGTGGCTGGGCAACTGGCTGTAAATGCGGATATTGGCCGAGGTGAAATCGCTGCGCGCCAGCATCAAAATCAGGTGGGCCTGAACCGCCGCGGCAATCTTGGCGCGATGGTCATCGCCTTCCCGCGCCGGAAGAATGACGGCTTGCACGCCGGCAAGAATTTCGCGCAGTCCCAGGTCGAGAATTTTGCCAAGAATTTTCTCTTTCGATTCGAAATGATAGTAGATGCTGCCCGGCTTCATGCCGGTGGCATCCGCGATATCCCGGAGCGTCGAACCGGCATAACCCCGATCGCGGAACAGCTTCGCCGCCGCTAAAAGAATTTCTTCCTTGGTTTTTGTGCCACCCGTGGCATCCGCGCCGGCGCCCGCCAAGCCGTGGGCCTGCGCGTCCCATTGCAATTGCGCCACCGGCTTGCCAGCCAGATGCTCGGCGGAGATACCATCGAGAAAAAATTTGGCGATGCGCTGGGCGACAGTTTTGACCGAGTGCTTTTTCGGATCGAACCATTCAACGGTCC
>JAYGEB010000355.1:0-13136 GCA_046582595.1 Alphaproteobacteria bacterium
CAAATGTCCGGTCGCCGTCCTGCCTTCGGTGCGGGTACCTTTGTTGGGATCGTCATTCGAATCTGGCATCATCCACCTCAACTAAACTTCTTGGCGCCGAGCAGTTTCTGTCCCAACAGGACGGCGACCGGCATTTCGCTATTGAAGGCCATGGTGGTGGCCGCGCCGATGGTGCGGGAGACTTCGCCTGGGTCATCGATCCGCAAGCATGTCACGTTGCAGGCTTCCAGAACCGGCTGGGTCGATTGTCCCATGGGCATCTGCCAGGGATTGCCCTCGCCAAAATCGCCGCGCATGGAAATCAGGGTTAGAAAGGGAAAACGCCCGGCGCGGATCAGCGACAGCAGGTTGATGCAGTTGCCCACCCCGCTGCTCTGCATCAACAATACACCCCGGCCGCCGCCCAGGTGGGTGCCCGCCAATAGGGCGACGCCTTCCTCTTCCGTGGTCAGGGCGATGGCGTGCACCTCCGGGTCGGCGATGGAGCGCTCGATCAGATGGTGGTGGCCGGCATCGGGCACGAAGGCGAATTGATCAATACCGGCCTCTCGCAGCAGGCCGTATGTTTGTTCTTGCCACTCCGTGGTCATGTTCGGCTCCAAAGTTGTTTGGTCAGGATGCCCGTGCCCCGTTCCACCGCCTCCGCCGCGTCCAGGCAAAGGTCTTCGCGCAGCCGCGGGCCGATGATTTGCACGCCCATGGGGATGCCGTCATGCAGGCCCGTGGGCACGGCGGCGGCGGGCAGGCCAAGCAGGTTAACCCCGTACAGCATGCTCTGTTCGTCCAACATCTCGCGGACCCGCGCCGTGCCCCGCAGATCTTCCCCTTGCGGGTAGGGCGGCACTTGGCTGACCGGGGCCAAAACCAAGGGATATTCGTCCATGAAGACGCTCCAGGCGCGCAGCATCCGGGTCCGGTCCGCCGTGGCCCGCACATAGCCTTCCAGATCCAGAATATCCGAGGCGGCGATACAATCGGCCAGAATTTGTTTCATGTCGTCCGAGCCGTGTTCCCGCATGGTGGCTTCCAACATGACCTTGGTGTCGGTGTACAATAACGACCGCCAGCAGGCGGCGATCTCCGCCATCAAGGGCGGGTCCACGGCCTCCACTGCGTATCCGGCGTTGGCCAGGTGATCCGCCGCCCTGTCAATGGCCTGGCCGACGGCATCGTGGCAGGCAATGCCGGCGGGGGTCTTGGTCACCGCCACCTTGATGGGCGGGGCCAGGCGCGGGCCATTCAGGGGCGCGGGCGTGTGCCAGGGATCGCGGGAGTCCGGTCCCGCCATGACGGAGAGGGCCAGGCGCACATCGCGGACTTCCCTGGCAAGCGGACCTTGTGACGACATCAACTGAAAGCTGGGTGGGCGATCCGGCCCCGAAGGATTATGGCCTGGGACGCGTCCCAACGAAGGCCGGATGGTGGCCAGGCCACAGGCATGGGCGGGATAGCGCAGGGAGCCGCCCAGATCGCTGCCATGGGCAATGGCGCCGATGCCGAGGGCGACCGCCGCCGCTCCGCCGCCCGAGGAACCGCCCGGCGTAATGCCCTCCGCCCACGGATTTTTGGTCAGGCCGTACAGGGGGTTGTCGGTAAACCAGCGCAGGCTGAATTCGGGCGTATTGGTGCGGCCAATGATGATGGCGCCGGCCTTGCGCAGGTTGGCGACGGCGGGGGCATCTTCCTCCGCCACCACGTCCGCGAACGCCGGTACGCCGTTGGGGGTGGTCTGTCCGGCCTGATCGGTGTTTCCCTTTATGGTGATGGGCACCCCATGCAGCGGGCCCAAGGCAACGCCGCTTTGGCAGATATCATCGGCCCGGCGCGCGGCGCGTTGGGCGTCTTCGGATAGATCGACGGTCACCGCATTGACCGCCCCGTTGCAGGCCGCCATGCGGTGAAGGGCCGCATCGACGGCTTTCTGGGCCGTGATGGCGCCGGTGCGGATCGCCGCCGCCGTATCGACGGCGCTCCATTGCCAAATCGGTTGGGTCATGATGGTGCCTCAGTTCTTGGCGAAGGCCTTCAGCCGTTCCTCGATATCGGGGCCGCGGCCGGGGCTTTCCGCCATTTCAAACGCGATGCCGTCGCGGAAGGTGTAGTCCTGACCGCGATTGTACAGCATCTTGTTGCCACGCAGGGAATGCCAGGAGGTGCCTACGATATCGGCGGCCATGGCGGCCACCAGCGCTTCCAGTTCATCGTCGGGGATGCAATGGTTGGCCAGGCCCATGGCGGCGGCCTCGGCGCCCGAATAGGTGCGCGCCGTATAGCTCATTTCCTTGGCCTTCAAGGGGCCGATGCGGCGGGGCAGGCGCTGGCTCATGCCCCAGCGCGGGGTCATGCCCCATTTGCCGTGGGTGTCGGAGAATTTCGCGGTGTCCGAGGCCAGCAGCAGATCGCAACTCAGGGCCAACTCCAAGCCGCCGGTGTAACAATGGCCCCGCACCTCGGCGATGACCGGCTGCGGCAGGGCCTCGATCATATCGATGGTGTCGGCCTGATAGGTCGGGGTGGGCGCTTCCTGGCCGTCCTGGATCGATTTCAAATCGTTGCCGGCGCAAAACGACCGCCCGGCACTGCGCAGCACGACACAGCCGACATTCTCGATATCCCTGGCGATGCTTTCCACATGGCCGCGCAACTCCACGAACAGCGCCGGGTTCAGGGCGTTCAGGGCCTCGGGCCGGTTCAAGGTCAGGGTCGCCACGCCATCCTTGTCGCCGCGTAAGACCAATTCCGTCATCGTATCGTCTCCTCCCATTACATTTTTTTATAGCGCCGTGCGGACCCGCCATGGTTCGGAAAACAGCCCGATCTCCAAGGCTTTCCGCCAATCCCGCTTTAGGATTTGGGCCGGGCAACGCCAAAAACTCATCATACAGGCTGGGCGCCTCGCGCATAGCCCGCCGGCGGGCGATGCGAAGTTCCCCGCTTGATATTTCAGGTAACCGCCGCGCGCTGGTGAAACTCGGTCCGGTCCCAGCGGCCCGCCGTCATCACGCCCTCGATCACGGTGACGGCGTCCCAAACGTCGACATGGCTCAGGTAGAGCGGCGCGAAGCCAAAGCGCAGGATGTCCGGGCCGCGGAAATCACCGATCACCCCCTCGGCGATCAAGGCCTGCATGATGGGATAGCCCATTTCGTGCCGCCAGGAGACCTGGCTGCCCCGGCGTTCGGGATCCCGCGGCGTGGCCAGGGTGAAGCCGTGATCGGCGCAGCGTTGTTCCATCAACCGAATGAAGTGTCCGGTCAGGGACTGGGACTTGGCCCGCGCCAGGCCCATGTCCAGACCATCGAACACATCCAGGGCGGCATCCAGGGCGCTCAAGGCCAGGATCGGCGGGGTGCCGCATTGTTGACGCAAAATACCCGGCGCGGGGCGGTAGCTCTGTTCGAATTCAAAGGGTGCCGCGTGGCCCAGCCAGCCCGACAGCGGCTGGCGCACCTGGTCTTGCAGATGGCGCGATACGAACAGATAGGCCGGCGCGCCAGGGCCGCCGTTGAGATATTTGTAGCTACAGCCGACGGCGAAATCCACCTCCGCGCCGTTCAGATCAACCGCCATGGTGCCGGCGCTATGAGAGAGATCCCAAAGCATCAGGGCCCCGGCCTCGTGGGCGGCCGCCGTGACGGCGGTCATGTCCTGGATAAGGCCGCTGCGGTAATCCACTTGGGTCAGGGAGACCAGGGCGACGCCATCATCGATGGCGTCCAGCACGTCATTGCCGTCCACCAAACGCAGTTCATGGCCTTTGCCGGCGAACCGGATCAAACCCTCGGCTATGTAGTTGTCCGTGGGAAAGTTGCCGGCCTGGCTGACGATAACCTTGCGGCCGGGCCGTAATTCCAATGCCGCCGCCATCAGCTTGAACAGATTGACGGAGGTGGAATCCGCCGCCAAGACCTCGCCCGCCCCCGCGCCGATCAACGGCGCGATCCGGTCTCCGACCTTGAGCGGCAGATCCATCCAGCCATGGACATTCCAGGACTTGATCAAATCACCGCGCCATTCCCCGCCAACAACCTCGGCCAGGCGCGCGGGCACGTTCCGGGGCAGGGGGCCGAGGGAATTGCCGTCCAGATAGATCACCCCGTCCGGCAGATCGAACCGTCCGCGGGCGGCGGCCAGGGGGTCGGCCCGGTCCAGCGCCGCCATGTCATCCCGGCTTATCATCGATTTCCTTCGGCATTTTCACGGTATCATCATCAAAGACCACCATATTGCAAGGTAGCAGAGTTGGCCGAAGAGCGGAGATTTTCGGGCGGTCCTGGATAATGCCGATCAGGTGTTATCATGGGCCGCATGAACAAGGCACTGTATGTTAAGGGGAATGATTGCCATTCTGGCTCTGCCTGGAAAACGCCATTCAGACGCCGTTGGCTGGCGCAGGGTTTTTGCCTATTCCTCGCCGTTCAATTCGGCGTGGCGAGCGCCGAGGCGGGCGAAAAGGAAGCGGCGGCGGGCGGTCTGCTGACCAAGACCTTGTCGAAAACCATGCCCACCTATGGCGCCCGCGCGCTGTCCTATCCGAGGGGCGGCCTTGCCGCCGCCATCCCGATGCGCTTGATCCGCGGCGTTCACCCGGTGGTCCGCGTCACCGTGAACGGCGGGCGGGAGTTGGATGTTCTGGTGGATACAGGGGCCAACAGAACCTTTGTGCCGCCGGGCCTGTTTGGCGGGCGGAAGGGCCAGGAGTTCATTCGTCTGGAGAGGATATGTTTCCAGAATGGCGTCTGCTTCTTGGATGCCATGGTCAGCGTCGCTCCGACCAATTATTCCCTGGACCGCCGGGGCTATTACAACGGGCTGCTCGGCGTCGATCTGCTGCGCCATACGGGGCTGACCATCGACTACAAGCATCGGCGGATGTACCTGGGCAACGGCGGGGCCGAGGCCGGCCAGGGAGAGGCGATCCGCACCACCTTCTACATGGACCGTAGATCCTGGCGCCCACACGCCAAAATGACCGTTGGAAGCGTTGTTTTTCCCGCCATTTTGCTTGACACCGGAGCATCGTTCACCCGCCTCACGCCGGCCATGATCGCCAGACTTGGTACGCCGCCCGCCGCCGCCTATCAGGAGATGGCCTTTTCCACCACCGGCATGCAACGGACCGAGATCGTCCGTTTGGCGCACGTCTGCATCGACGGCGGGGCCTGCACGCGGGACATCCTGGGTCAAAAAGCAAGCTGGCCGGCCCTCGGCGCGACCTATTTCCGGCAATTCCTGACGACATTTGATTTCCGGAAAAGGCGGCTGATCCTGAGGCCCCATGGCCCCGCATGGAAACCGCCGCAAAGCGCCCTGCAACGGCTGGGACTTCAACTCGATATCCGGGAGGCCAAAAAGATCGTTTTGGTGCAAGCGGGAAGTCCGGCGGCGCTGGCTGGCATGACCATCGCCGACACATTGGTAGGCATCAATGGCCGGCCCTTGGCCGACCTTGTATATCTTGGCGCCCACGAAATCCTGGAGAACCCGGCCCGCAAATCCTTCGATATCTTGCTGCGGCGCAAGGATGGCGGCGCGCGCACGGTGCGACTGGCGGCCCGCGCACCATAGGGTCTGTTGACTACGAGGCTATTTTCTCCAATACCGGCAACAGGTAGCGGCGAAAACCTTCCGGGTTTTCCGACATGGGGAAATGGCCCATGCCTTTCATCACCGAGAAAGACGTGGCGTTTATGTCTTTGGCCAACTGCCGGCTTAACTCGGGCGTGGCAGAGGTATCGTATTCGCCGGTCAGCAGGTGCACGGGGCAGAGTGTTGTATCGATGCCGTCCGCCAGGCCGTTGCGCATGTCGCCGTCGGTGAAATAATAGTTCAGATCGCCCATGAAGACGCCGGGCCCGCCCTGCATGTAGTGCCACAGGGTCTCCCAGCAATCGGTGGCGTTGGATTGCGGCGCGATGACGCCGACCATCAGGGCGGCGGATAATTCCGGCCCATGCACGTCGGGACGGTGGATGGAGCGCAGGCCGTCGGGCTCCCCATCGATCGTGTTTTCCGCATACAGCGCCGATTGCAGGCCGATCACCGCGCGCAGGTCCTTGCCGTGGCGCAGGGCCAGATGCAGCACCGCGCGGCCGCCGATGGAACAGCCCATGATCACCGGGTTATCCAGGCCCAGGGCCTCTTTCACGGCCATGACGATGGCCACGTAGCCGTCCGTGGTCAGCTCGTAAACCTCGTCCTGAAAGCCGGCGGGGGGCGAGGATTTGCCGTGCCAGGGCAGATCGAACACCACCACGCGGTAGTTCGCCGTGATCGCGGCGTCATTCAATATTTCGCGGTACTGACGGCCATCGGAGCCGGCGGTATGCAGGCAGATCAGCGGGATGCCCTGGCCCGCCTCTTCGAAATAGATGCGGTGGGGCCGGCCCTGGAAATCCATGTTCAAATAGCGGCCGACGATGGGATCGATGCTTGGCTTGTCCGGTGGGGGAGGGGATTTGGCCGGGCGCGGGCGGGAGAGGGAAAACAAAAGCTCCAGCGCCATGAGGTTTTGATAAAAGGCCACGTGATCCCCGGTCAGGGTCAAATGCCCGGTGCGGCGCATGGCGCTCAGAGATTGCAGGCCCGGCCGCGGCTCCGCCCCGAACAACTCCCGCCAGGCGGTCCCGGCGGCCTCAAGGGTAAAAGTGATCGTCCTCTCGGGCCGGGTATCGGTGATCGAAATACCACTTTCATCCAGGTGGAGGTAGTGGCTTTCTCCGTCACTGCGCAATTCGATGCAGGCATCGGCGAACCTTCCGCGCCAGGATATATTCGGATGATCGCGGTTGCGTTCGATTAATTCGTGAAACATCGGTCCACCCTTTTTGCTGGCCTGTCCCTTGACGGGGGGCACCTTCATGAGGTGTCAATGTAGCAAGATCGGTTCCAGAAGAGGACATCCATTATGGATATGACCACCATCGAGTACGAAAAGAAGGGCCACATCGCCTACGTGACCTTGAACCGGCCCGACAAGCTGAATGCCATGAATGCCCAACTGCATGATGAACTGGCCCGGGCCTGGGCGGATTTCCGTGACGACCCTAATCTCCGGGTGGCCATTCTGTCGGGCAAGGGACGGTGTTTTTCCGCCGGCGCGGATCTCTCGGGCGGGGCGCCGGCGGAGCGTTACCTCTATACCGGCGACTTTCCCGACATCAGCCAGACCCAGAAGGTCTACAAGCCGATCATCGCAGCCCTGCACGGCCACGTGGTGGGCTACGGCATGTGGATCGCCCTGGACGCCGATTACCGCATCGCCACCGAGGACGTCTCGTTCTGGCTGCCGGAGCCGCAATGGGGCATCGCCACCATCCCCGCTGGCTGGTTCCCCAAGAGCATGCCCTGGGCCATCGCCTCGGAATTGCTGCTGTTCGCGGAGCGGGTCAGCGCAAAGCGGGCCTACGAGGTGGGGATGATCAACAAAATTGTTCCCGCCGATCAACTCATGGCCGAGGCCGAGAAACACGCCAACAGGATCTGCGAGCTCAGCCCGGTGGCGGTGCAGGGCATGAAGGAATTGATGGTGCGGGGCAATTCACTTGACTACGCCGCCATCGACCAGGCCACGGCGGATGTGCAGAACCGGGTGATGAACGCCGAAGACCGCAAGGAGGGCGGACGGGCCTTTGTCGAAAAGCGGCGGGCGAATTGGTCCGCCAACTAATCAGTTGGGTAGGTCGGCGATCCTGCCTTCGATCCAGGCCCCATCGTCGGTGAGGGTTTCCAATTCGGCGCGCGCGGCCGCCTTGGTCTGGGTCGAGCCGGCGACCACGTTCGGCGCCTCGCCGTCCGCCGGCTGGCAGGAGGCTTCCAGGCGGATGCCGTTGGGGTCGAAAAAATAGACCGAAAAGACACCGGGCAGAACCTCGATGGGGCCGATGATATCGATGGCCTGGGCCGCCAGCCGTGCCTGCAAGGCTTCGAAGGGGGCGGGCAGCATGGTAAAGCTGACATGCTGCATGGCGGCCAGGGCGTCGCGGTCGCCCTGTTGTTTCGCCCCCTTGGGCATCTCGAAAAAGGCCAGCAGGCTGTCGTTGCCCATGTCAAAGAAGTAGTGGCGTAGATTCTCAAACGGCGGATTGCCCCGGTTGCCGGGCCCGACACCGACGCCGGGGGGGACTTTCAGGGCATGCACCAAATTCATGCCGATCACATCCACATAGAAATCTATGGTCATCTTCATGTCGTCGGTATTGAGGGCCAGATGATGAACGCCCAGGGTCGTGGGCTCGATTGATGACGGCATCGGGTAAGGTTCCTTCCTAGGACTGATTTTCTTTTGCTGGTGTGCCGGGCGCCAGGTCTTCAAAAGTGTAGGCCTCCAGACCGCCCACGATGCCGGCGGCGTCGTGGCGGCCCAGATGAACCAGGGGCTGGCCGCAAATCTCCTTGAATTTGGAGGAGACGATGACCTGGCAGCCCAGTAATTTACAGAATCCTTCAAGGCGCACGACTTCATTGGCGGCGGACCCGGTCACGGAAAAATTCAGCCGACGCTGGGTGCCGATATTGCCGTACATGACCTGACCGTAATGCAGCGAAATGCCGAAATCGACCGGCGGGATGCCGGCCGAGGCCCGCTCGCCGTTGCGCCGCGCCACCCGTCCCATGGCATCACGGGCCGCGCCCATGGCGGCTCGCGCCATGTCGGATTTGGGCCGCGTTTCATTATCAATGGGAAATATCGCGAACACGGCATCGCCGATATACAACAGCACATCGCCGCCATGCTCCATCACCGCATCGGCCGTATCGGAGTAATAATTGTTCAGCAATTCCAGATAATCGTCCTGGGACAGCTCCGCCGCCAGCCGGGTCGAGCCGCGCAGATCGCAATACCACAGGACGCAATCGATCAGCCGGCCATCGCCCCGCTCTATGGTGCCGTCCAGGACCATTTTGCCGGAGAGCGCGCCCAGATAGGTATCCAGCAGGTTGCGGGACAATTCGTAGGTGGAGCGGCTGCGCACGGCCACGGCCAATGTTTTCGTCAGGGCATTCAGGCGCTCGATCTCAAACGCCGTGAAGCCCCCCGCCCGCCGGGTCGAAATGGAAATGCTGACGCCGCCGAAGGCCGCCGCTATGTCTTGCCAGACCGTGCGGTTGCTGTCGCCGTAGCTGTAAAAATAGGCCAGATAATCGGTCACGCCTTCCTTGCGGAAACGTTCATAGATGGGAAATTCCGGTTCGACGTCGCCAGTTTCCAGGTGCGCGCGGAGCGTTGGCTCGCTTTTTGCGGTGAGATAGAAAAACGGCGCGTTGCGGAATTCCTCCGTTTGGAACATTTCACACGGTACGTCCGCGCGCCGCACCAGGTCCGTCTTGGCTTCCCAGAACACGTCCATGGCGCCGATGATCGGTTGCAGCAGCATGCCGCCCACGGCCAAACGGCTGACGGGAATGCCGCCCGCCACCAGTTTTTGACCCAAACCCTTGACCGTATCGGTCAACTCCCCATTGGTCAGGGTCTGCTCCAATATCCAATCGGATATGGAATCGAACAGGGGCGAATATGGTTGCGGCGAAATTTCCGACATATCCAGGACAGCCATCGACCAGATCGGGACAATATCCGGTCCTTGCCGATTTTGTAAGTCCGTTAGGGTATCCGCCAAGACCTGACAAAGCCCCATCCGGTGCGCTATAACCGAAGCCAATGGATAAAACGCAGCCGCAACAAAAGAGTATGTGACGTGGATATAGATTATACAGCCGACGAACTGGCCTTCCGCGACGAAGTCCGCGCCTTCATCGCGGAACACCATACGGCGGAAATTCAGGCCAAGACGGCGAAATCCCTGACCGGCTATATCCACAAGGATGACCATGTGGCCTGGCAAAAGGCGCTGCACAAAAAGGGTTGGATCGCCCCCAACTGGCCGGTGGAACACGGCGGTCCCGGCTGGTCGGCGACGCAGAAATACCTCTACGAGACCGAGATGATGAAGGCCGGCTGCCTGCGCCCCGTGGCCTTTGGCCTGAAGATGGTCGCCCCGGTGATCATGGAATTCGGCACGGAGGCGCAGAAGAGGAAATTCCTGCCCGATATCCTGGAGACCAACGTGTGGTGGTGCCAGGGCTATTCGGAATCGGGCTCCGGCTCGGATCTGGCCTCGTTGCAGACCCGCGCGGTCCCCGACGGCGACGATTATATCGTCAATGGCTCCAAGCTCTGGACTACCATGGCGCAGCGGGCCGATTGGATTTTCTGTCTGGTCCGCACCTCGAACGAGGGCAAGCGCCAGGCGGGCATCACCTTCCTGCTGATCCCCATGACCACGCCGGGCATCTCCGTGGAACCCATAATCTTGATGGACCAGACCCGGGCGCCGGACCAAGAGGTCAACCAGGTGTTTTTCCAAGACGTGCGGGTGCCGCAAGCCAACCGCATCGGCGATGAGAACGCCGGCTGGACCGTGGCGAAGTATTTGCTGGAATTCGAACGCGGCAACGCCTATGCGGGCGGCCTGCAGGGCGGCGTGGCGCGGGTCAGGGAAATGGCCAGGCGGGAGCGCGCGGACGGCGGCCGCCTGATCGACGACCCGGCCTTCGCCGCCAAGCTGGCGCAATTGGAAGTGACGGTGGAGGCCGTGCAATACACCGAACTGCGTACCCTGAGCGCGCTCGGCGCCGGGCAGCGGGTGGGTGCCTCATCCTCCATCCTGAAATGCCAGGGTTCCTCCATGACCCAGGATATTGGTGAATTGGCGGTGGAGGCCAATGCCTACTACGCCGCGCCCTTTGATCGCGGCGTGCTCGATGCCGGCGCCAACATAGCCCCCATCGGCCCGGATTATTCCATTGCCGCCGCCGGGCGCTATTTCAATCAGCGCAAGGCCACCATCTATGGCGGCTCGAACGAAGTACAGCACGAGATCGTCGCCAAGCGCATCCTCGGCATGTAGGCAACGGGGCAAACTCATGACCGTTCACCTGCACCCTCTGCCCAAGCGGCGCCTGGGCGCCAAGGCGCTGGCCCCTTGGGCTGAAATACGCGCCCCCATCGCCACCGACGCCATGAACAAGGCCAACGCCCTGGATGCCGCCATCCGCCCCATCAAGGCGGGCTACGGGATGCTGGGCCAGGCCCTGACCGTGCGCGCCATGGCGGGCGGCATCACGCCCCTGCTGCACGCCCTCTCCGTGGCCAGGCCCGGCGATGTGCTGGTGGTGGACGGTGGCGGCCATGCGAACAACGCTATCCTGGGCGGCAACATGGCCAACGAAGCCCTGCGCCGGGGCATGGCCGGCCTGGTCATGGACGGCGCCATCCGCGACGTGGCGGAAATCCGCGCATTGGGCATCCCCTGCTTCACCCGCGCCATAACTCCGGCGGGCCCCAATTTCGCCGACATCGGCGATGTGGGCGGCCCGATCAGTTGCGGCGGCGTCGGCGTTCGGACCGGCGATCTGGTGATCGGCGACGATGACGGCATCACCATCGTGCCCAAGGCCCGCATGGGGTCGGTCCTGGCCGCCTGCCTGGAGACTTTACGGGCGGAGGAGGAATGGGAACGCCGCATCAAGGCCGGCGAAACATTCGCGAAAATCCTCGACCTGCCGCCCATGCAGCCCGCCCCCTGACGGCCCGTCAGGGGGCGGGCCGTCATCAACACGGCCAAAGAGGCCGCCCTCAGAGCACAGGCGCCCGCGGCCAGGATCGGTGCGTCATGACCGGGGTACTAGAATTGGGGTGACATGACCCATTTTCCGCAGGAAAGATGGGATCGTGTCTCCCTAATTCGCTCTCTCAATATGAGCAAGAAATCAAAAAAAAGACCAGACCCCACCTGTGATGGCGACCGACAACACGGCATCGTCTCCCATATATTTCTGTTGCTTGGGGTTTATTCTTCCGGCAGTCCGGCTTGACGCAGAGCCTGCCAATATGCGATCGCGCCGGGCGTATTTTTGAGCGGCAACCTGGCGGCGGAACTCTTGACCGTCATTGCCGGTTCAAGTTCGAGCAGTCTTTTGACGGAACGCCGGGCCGCATCGATTTGGCCGATATGCGCCGCTATGCCCGCATGAACGCGAAAGCCAACGGCATATTCATTGTTTTCCTGGATCGCACGCTCGGCCCATTCAAGCGCCGCTTGATGGTGCCCGCCAAGGAAATATGAAAAGCCAAGGGAGGTATAGAAATCCGCGATGAAACATCACGGGGACTGAGTTCAATGGCTTTTGTGATCGCCTTGATGGCAAGTTCCGGCTCATCACTCCACATGAACGCCTGCCCCAAATTCATATGCGCCAAGGCGTCATTCGGGTTCATGGATATGGCTTGTTGAAGCAATCTGATGGCAGCGGCATGTTGGCCACTGAATAATTCAACTATGGCCAGGGCGGATATCGCCTCGGTGCATTTTGGATCATTTCTTAGCGCCTCGCGCGCGCTGGCATCGGCATCTTTCAAATCGCCCGCGACGTCACTTGACCAGTCATACTGGACGGCAAATCCCTTAAACAATGCGACATAGGCAAGTGCCATCACATGATTGGGCTGTTGGACCAGCGCGTCATGCAGAAGCTCAAGCGCCTGTTGGTTCTTCAGTTTTGAAAAATAACCGAAGGCATGGCGCGATCGCATGACGAGATCCCAAGCGCTCAACTTGTCAAGCCGGCGATCCCGCGCACGGTGAACTTCCACATTTAGCATTTCCGGCCCGACCAGCGATGCGATGGCTTGGGTTATCTCATCCTGAACGGAAAAAATATCCTCCAGGTCGCGATCGTATCGTTCAGCCCAGACATGGGCGTCGGTTTCGGCGTCGATCAACTGGGCCGTTACGCGAATGCGGTTTCCCGCCTTGCGGACACTGCCCTCCAGTACATAACGCACGCCAAGTTCCCGACCTATCTGGATAATTTCCGCCGCGCGCCCTTTGTATGAAAATGATGAATTTCGAGCGATCACCTTGAGCCAGGAATTACGCGAAAGCTCGGTAATGATATCCTCGGCCAGACCATCCGAAAAATATTCCTGCTCCGGGTCGCCGCTCATATTGTCGAAAGGGAGCACGGCGATGGACGGTTTATCGGGCAAGGGCAGCGTTCCGCTCTCCACGGACACGCCGCCACCCGACACGAAAACCCGAACCGCCTCGGCAATATTCTTCAGGTGTTTCTCG
>JAYGEB010000457.1:0-6626 GCA_046582595.1 Alphaproteobacteria bacterium
ACCTCGGACGATGATATTCTGGCTTGGGTCAAGGACACGGCCGAGACCACCTATCACCCGGTTGGAACCTGCAGGATGGGCTCCGATCCCATGGCCGTCGTCGATCATCGGCTTAGGGTTCGCGGGCTGGAGGGTTTGCGCGTCGTGGACGCCTCGATCATGCCGACGCTGACCTCCGGCAACACAAACGCCCCCTCCATCATGATCGGCGAGAAAGGCGCGGACCTGGTTTTGCAAGGGTCATCGGGGCAGGGATAGTTTAGATCGCGGGGCGGGCGCGGCGGCTTGCGCGGCCATGGTTGCCAGCATGCCGCCAACCATGAAGACGCCGCACAGAATGAAGACCAGGGACGCCTCGTCCCGGTCCAGCAGCCAACCGAACATGTAAGGTGAAACGGCTGAACCCAGGCTAAGACCCACGAAAACGAAACCGACCACCTTGCCGGTTTGTTCGGTTGGCGTCATGGCGCGCAGCAGCATGTCCCGGGCCGGCAGAACCACGCCCAGGGCGAGGCCAACGAACCCCATGGCCAGAACCAGAACGGCAATGGGCAATTGCACGCTGGCGACCACCATCAGCACCGCCGCGCCCCCCGTCATGGCGATGGCGGTTACCAAACCATGCCGGTCTACCCGGTCGGCAATGACGCCGCCAACCAGCACGCCAAAGGCCATGGCGAAAAGAAATCCTGAAAACGCCGTGCTGGCGGCGGCTAAATCGACGCTTTGAACCTGGGTCAGGGCGGTTACGGTGAATGAGAATAGCCCGCCCGTGGTCATGCCGAAGGCCACGAAAAACAAGAAAAAGAACAATACCGGCAGCGTCAGAAATGCCAAGCCTCCAGGCGTTCGCCGAGGCGCCGCCGTGCTTGCCGCCTCCACCACATCTTCCACCGACTTTGCGTCAAGCAGCCGAGCCTTGGCGATCATCGCCAACGCGACGGCGATCCCCACGGCGCCGGCGGCAAAAAAAGCCCCCCGCCAGCCCCACGCGGTTCCGGCGGCTATGGCGATCATCGTCATCGGCGCCACGCTGCCGCCGAAAAACCCGGTGAAGGTGTGAATGCTGTAGGCCCGCCCCAAGGCGCGTTGGGAAATGATCCGGGCCAGGACGGCGTAATCGGCGGGATGGAAGACACTGTTGCCGATCCCCGCCAACACCGCCAGGACAAACAGCGCCGGGTAGCTATCGACCAGCCCGATGGCGCCGATGGCCACGGCGATCAAGGCCATGCCGATGATCAGCACCCGGCCCGGCCCGATGCGATCGACAAGATAGCCGACCGGCGCCTGCAACAGCCCGCCGATCAGGCTGTAGGCCGCCATCAACAAACCAAGAGCGGCATAACTGACGCCAAATTCCGCCTTGAAGATCGGGAACATCGGCGGCAGGGTCAGGCCATAGAAATGGCTCATGAAATGGCCGGCGCCGATCAGCCCCATAGCCTGAACCTGTTGTCGATTACCCGCCATCGCCATCGCCCATCAGTATTCCACGAAGAGGAAATATAATTATTACCCGCGCGGATAAAAACAAGCCTGCCCTGGCGCCGGCTTGGCCGCCATGACGATATCCATTATGGCGCAAATAAGCCCGAAGCAGAAGATGCGGCGCGGTCGGCTGCAATGCCAAAGGTCATTGACCGGCGCTACTCCGCCGTGGGACTTTGGCCCGAACCGGACGGTTGGGTGGCCTTGCCATGAATAAGTTCGTTATCGACATCGCCGTCCTCGCACGGCGGCTCGCCGCCCGGCCCGGCGCCGGCCCGGCGAAGCGGTTCATGCCGCCTCGTTTTGGACGGCGTAATCTTTTGCTCGCCGCCGCCATCATGCCGATGTCCATGCTGCCCGCATTCGGGTCCCGCGCCGTCAGCCTCGGCCAACCATTCCGGCCTGGGGCGGCGCGCAATCTTGCCCGGCTGTTCCCGAACCCTCGCAGCGCCCACCGCCTGGCGGCGGCATATCTCGACATCTTTCCCGAGGACCGCGATCTTGGCGTCCTCATGGATCATCTGCGCCGTCGGGATAAGGCGTTGGCCGCGGCGTTGAATAACGGCGGCCTCCGTCGGCTGCGGCGCCTGGTTGCCCTTAACGTGCGTGACGACTTTTTCCGTGGCCATACGGTCCGGATCGACGGTTGGCTGCTCTCCCAAACCGAAGCGCGGCTCTGCGCCTTGGCGGCCCTATCGTGGGACGAACCTTCGAACGCCCAATGACCCGTGTGACGCACTCTTGTCTTCAGCCAATCCGGCTGGGTTCCACCACGGAACCCGGCTTGGCTGCCCGCTGATGTTCATCGACGCGGGAGAGCTTTCCAAGGGTGAGATACTTGAGACCGAGATTTGCGTCATCGGGGCCGGGGCCGCCGGGATCGCCATCGCCCGTGAACTTGGTGGCCGGGATTTTCGCGTTCTGCTGCTGGAAAGCGGCGGCTTCGACTTCGATGAACAGACCCAAGAGCTCTACAGGGCGGAGAGCATTGGCGCGCACGACGGTAAAATCGATGATATGCGCCTGCGCTATTTCGGCGGCACGACCAACCATTGGGCGGGCAATTGCCGGCCCCTGGACGCGCTCGATTTCACTCCGCGTCCCTGGGCTTCGCCCGAAGGCTGGCCGTTCGCGCGCGCTGAACTGGTGCCGTTCTACCGACGGGCCGAAGCTCTTCTGGAGATCGCGCCGTTTGATTACGAAACCGCCGCCTGGGATGGAGGCGGGCAGGGGCCGCCGTTGCCGTTCGCGCCTGAGCGCCTGCTGACATCCCAATACCAGGTCAACCCGGTCCGTTTCGGCACCGCATTCCGGGACGATATCAGGCGCGCCGCCAACGTGACGGCTTGCCTGCATGCCAACGTGGTCGAAATCGAAATCGACGATGCGGTCAAGCAGGTCACGGGGCTGCGGGTCGCGGCGCCCGGCGGCAAGGCGTTCGGGGTCCGGGCACGGCTGTATGTGCTCGCCGCCGGCGGCGTCGAAAACGTCCGCCTGCTGTTAAATTCCGACCGGGTCCAGCGTGGCGGTCTCGCCAATGGCAACGATCTCGTGGGCCGGTTCTTCATGGAGCACATGGTTCAGGCCTCGGGCCGCCTGCTGCCGCTCGATCCCTATATTCCAATGCGGCTTTATGCCTACGACCAGCGCTCGTACGGGGTTCTGACGCTTCCCGAAGAGATCGTGCGCGGCGAACAATTGGTCAACCTGACGATCGCCTTGCAGCGGAATGCGGCGCCGGAGGCCGCCGGCGTCACTTCCCTGAAGGCGATCATGGGCGCGCTTGGCGAAGGTAAGGTCCCGGACCCGTTCGCGGACCATGTTTGGAACGTGATTACGGATATCGATGACGTTGCAGCGGCGGCCTACCGCAAATTGCTCGGACAGCGGCGGCCCTTGAGTTTTATCAGGTTTTTCAACCGCGCCGAGGCCATTCCAGATCGGCAAAGCCGTGTCACGCTTTCCCGCCAACGGGATCGCCTGGGGCAACGGCGGGTGCGGCTCGATTGGCGGCCAGGGAACGGGGAGCTGCCAAGCATCCGGCGGGCCCATGAGATCGCGGCGCTAGAGGCCGGCCGCACCGGCGTGGGCCGGGTGCAAGTGGAGCTGGAGGGCGAAAAGCCGGAAAGAACCCACGCCTGGGCCGTGAGCGGACATCATATGGGAACCACGCGCATGCACGCCAATCCCAAGCGCGGCGTCGTCGATGCCAATTGCCGCGTGCATGGCATGGCGAATCTCTATGTCGCGGGAAGCTCGGTGTTTCCGACCGCCGGATGTTCGAACCCGACGCTGACGATCATCGCCCTGGCACTGCGCATCGCCGACAGGATCAAACTGTCTATCGGGAACGGGCGATAGGGACGGGGACCGCGCCGCGCCCACGGCGCTCCCAAGCGCTGACTCCAGACCTCAAACAACCGTCTTCGAACGCAGAACCGTCACGCCGGCGGCCTCGGCGTACCCCATCTCTACCGGGATTACGGGGTACTGCTAGGGTAATTCCTTAGTTTGCGGACGTCGTTACCGCGAGGCCCGCCTTCGCCTTGGCGGAAAGCAATAGCGCCGCCGCGGGGGCCGCGGCGGCAAAGGCGCCGGCATTTTTCAAAAACTTACGGCGCTCCTCGCGCGCGATATCTTGTTCCGTGATATTTTTCTCGTCCATGTCTCCACACCTCATGAATTTCAGGCGCCAGGGCGGCGCACTGCCGCCACCGTATCCATTATTAAGCAAATTTCATGCGAGTTTTTTGACCTCAATGATTTCAACGGCTTATGGACGAGTGCGCTGGAAATTCCGGCAAAAGTGTAAAGAATTCCGACAGTTTTGCTGTTTCGGGCCGAGGGTATTGGCACGGCTTTACATCGAACGGCGGGCAATAGTGTACTTTCCTCGCCGGAGCGGAATGCTTATGCTGATGTTTAGGCCGTGATCCGAGGTTCACGGCTGAAATTGGTACGTTCTCTCGCGGGGCGTGCACATGTGAAAGGGATTGGTTTGGCCATGAGTTCGGCATCAGACACGGCGAGCGGCGCGGCCCGGGACGAGGCCCGCCTGGGATCATTCAAGTACCTGGCGGCCTCGGTACAACCTTCGCTGTTTCGCAACGGCAAGGTGCTGACGCGCCGTGACAAGGACGGCAGCGATGGCGGCTGGGATGGCGTCGATCTGGAAGCCCGCGAGATGCCGGTGCATGACGCCAGGGCTTTGGCGGCAACGGCGCGGCGCACGCTTGCCCGCAATGGCTTCGAGGTGCGCGCGCGCCCCTTGGCGGCCCCGGATCTGGACTTCTTCAATCACGACCAGGTCGTGCGGACTTACTATCCGCAATGCGCCGAGATCGTGGCCGAGGCGAGTGGCGCCAGTTTCGTCGCCGCCTTCGACCACAATGTACGCTCCGCCGCCGGCAAGGAAAGCCAGCGGCGCATCGAGGGCGGTCAACAGGTTCAAGGCCCGGCGCACGTGGTACATGGCGATTATACCCTGACAAGCGCGCCGCAACGGCTGCGCGATCTGAGCCAGCCGCCGGGCGCCAACGACACCTTGCGCACGCTGCTGTCGGATGAACAATCGCTGCTCGATGGGGATGAGGTCGAGAGCCTTTTGGCGGGCGGGCGTTTCGCCATCATCAATGTCTGGCGCAACATCGCGCCCGAGCCGGTGGCGACCCATCCCTTGGCTCTCTGTGATGCCGCCACGGTGCGGCCCGAGGATCTGGTGGTGTTCGAAATTCACTATCATGACCGCATCGGCGAGAACTATTTTGCCAAGCACGCGGACGGCCATCAATGGTATTTTTATCCGGGTCTTACCCGTGACGAGGCCTTGTTGATCAAACAATGGGACTCCGCCGGCGCGCTGGCCCGCTCCAACGGCGCCAAGGGTGACGCGGTCGACCCGGATGCGCCGTGCACCTTCAGTTTCCACAGCGCCTTCGAGGATCCGGCCACGCCGCCCGATGCGCCCGAGCGCTGGAGCGTTGAAGTGCGTTGCGTGGCGCTCTACGACTGAGCCGAACGACCGAACCAAAATCACCGACCTGAAAGGTACCCGCCCATGTTAGCTCCCGACGGCCGTGTCATCATGATCTCCGGCGCCAACCGGGGTATTGGCCTGGCCATCGCCCAGGTGCTCCATACGGCCGGCTACAGCCTGAGCCTGGGCGCCCGGAACCCGGACACCCTAACGGACGCCACCGCCGGCTGGGCGGCGGATCGCGTCTTGACGGGGCGTTACGAGGCGGAGGATCAGGAGAGCCACCGCCAATGGGTTGCCGAGACGGTCGAACGCTTCGGCCGCCTGGACGGTCTGGTCAACAACGCCGGCATCGCCGAGGATATCTCGGTCGAGGACGAGAATGACGAACTGCTGGATCGCATGTGGGCGGTCAATGTGAAGGCGCCGCTGTCCATGACCCGCACTGCGCTGCCGCACCTGCGCCGTTGCGGCGCGGGACGGATTATCAACGTGGCTTCCCTGGCCGGCAAGGCGGTGTACGACAGCGGAATCGGTTACTCCATGACGAAATTCGCCGCCGTGGCCCTCTCACACGCGACCCGCCATGCGGGCTGGGAGGACGGCGTGCGCTGCACCGCTCTGTGCCCTGGCTATGTCGCCACCGATATGACGGCGGATGTGGCGAGCATGACCCAGGACCAGATGATCGAGCCGGAAGACATCGCCGAAGTGGTGCTGACCCTGCTCGCCCTGTCCAACAAGGCATCGATCGCCGAACTGGTGATCAACTGCCGCGACGACGTGATGGCGTAATCCGCACAATGTCGCGGCATCGAAATTTCGGGGAGAATTGGCCATGAGCATGTATCACGATGGCATGCGGGAGTTGCAGGACCGCTATAAGGGCCGGCGTGTCGCCGACCGCATTGAAGAACGCCGCCGCCATGCCACGTTTACAGCGGAAGATATTGCGATGGTCGAGGAAGCGCCGTTTTTCTTTCTCGCCACCGCCTGGAAGGACAGCACGGACTGTTCCATGAAGGGCGGCATGCCGGGCTTTGTCCGGGTCATCGCGCCCGATGAACTGGCCTGGCCCGACTACGACGGCAACCGTATGTACCGCTCTCTCGGCAATATCCTCCGCAACCCTTCGGTCGGTCTGCTGTTCGTCAAGTTC
>JAYGEB010000028.1:0-4608 GCA_046582595.1 Alphaproteobacteria bacterium
CTAGAGCGTTTTCAATTTAGTTTGACCCATATCCTGAATTTGCGAAATAGTTGGCGCATTCGTTTGCCGTGATGGTGTCGATGATCTGGCCGATGGCCTGGCACAGGTCGTCAATGGTTCTGGCTGCGGCTTTTCTCAGCAACGCCTTAAGCTTGGCGAAGAACTGTTCGATCGGATTGAAGTCCGGGGAATAGGCCGGCAGATAAAACAATTTCGCGCCTGCCGCCTCAATGGCCTGGCGCACGCCATCGACCTTATGGGAGGACAGATTGTCCATGATCACGATATCGCCCGGCTGCAGTGTCGGGACCAGGCATTGTTCCACCCAGAGCAGAAAGATCTTTCCGTTCATCGGACAGTCCATGACGAAGGGCGCGGTCATGCCGTCGTGACGCAGTCCGGCGACGAAGGTCATGGTCTTCCAGTGACCATGGGGCACGGCGGCGACCAGACGCTCCCCACGCCGGCAGCGCCCGTAACGGCGCGCCATCTTGGTATTGGTACCGGTCTCATCAATGAAGACCAGGCGGCTAGGCTCAAGTGCCGGCTGTCCCGCCCGCCACGAGCGCCGGTCCTCGGCGACGTCCGCGCGTTCCTGTTCGGCCGCGTGCGCGGTTTTTTTTAACCGTGATGTCTTGCCGGCCGAAGAAGTTCCACAGCCCGCCAGTGCAACTCTTCACCTCCCTCTCCGCGTGCAGCCTGACGGCGATCTCTTCCAGGGTGAAGTCCGGCGTCTCCTTGATCAACGCCAACAGCCAGTCCGTATGGGCATCCAATTTGGAGCGATGCGGCGCGCCCATCGCATCCGCCTGAACGCTGCCCGTTTGCCGCCAACGGCGGACGAAACGGATCGCCGAACTGACGCTGACCTTATAAATCGATGCCGCCATCCGGCACGAAACGCCGCCATCCACCGCATCGACAATACGTTGCCGAAGATCTTCCGAATAAGCCATGCTCTAACTCCCTTTGCGATTCAATCACAAGAGAATCAGAGTGATGACGAAAAAGAAACCTCCGTTGAGTCACACTTCAGTGAAAATGCTCTAGTAAATTTTGTAGCACTCGTACCGTCAGATTTTCCAGTTTCCGGATACATTTCTCCGTACCACAGAGCAAGTCTTAGCCCGAAAATAGCCGAAAAGAATCCCTTCTCACGACGATTGCCTCGCTGTGTGACGTGATGAGGCATTCAACTGCTGATATTCGCGCGCATCGAAGGCCTGCATGTTGCGTTGCATCAGGGGCCATGATGGTGGCGCCAATAGCGTTGAAATTCTTTCCGGCTCAAACCATCCCGGCGGCGCGAGCGGAAAACCAAAGTTGATATCTCGCTCTCCGGCTTTGCTGTCGACCGCCCCCATGATAGAGCATTGGCATGAGGTATTTCGAGGACATTGCCGTTGGCGAGGTTTGGCGGCTGGGCCAACGCGAGGTAGGCGCGGAGGAGATCATCGCCTTCGCCACGCGGTATGACCCGCAGCCTTTTCACACCGATGCGGCGGCGGCGGAGAAAAGCTTTTTCGGCGGCCTGATCGCGTCGGGCTGGCATACCAATGCCATGGTGATGGGCCTGCTGGTGGACGCCATCAAGGCCCAGCAACTGCACGGTCTTGGCGCGCCGGGCATTGATCGTTGCCGCTGGCTGGTGCCGGTGCGGCCGGGCGATGTGCTGTCCGGACGGGTCACGGTGATGGCGGCGCGGCGCTCGGCCTCGCGGCCCATGGGCCTGGTGACCCTGCGGACGGAAAACTTCAACCAGCTCAATGTCAAGGTGGTGCAGATGGACGGCGTCGGGATGTACGGCCTCCGCCCGGCGCCCGGCTCTGGCATAGCGGGCGTCGTGGGCGCGGCGGGCGCGGTCACATGACCTATCTGGAAGATCTGATCGTGGGCACGGTGCGCCACTTTGGCCATTATGAAGTGACGGAAGACGAGATCATTGCTTTCGCCAGGCGCTATGACGATCAGACCTTCCACACCGACCCGGTGGCCGCCAAGGACAGCATCTTTGGCGGCCTGATCGCGTCGGGCTGGCACGTTTGCGCCATGTTCATGCGCATGGCCTGCGACGCCAACGCCAGCAATGCCGATGCTAGCAATGCCGATGCCAGCGATACCAATACCGGCGGCACCAATACCAGCGATAATGGGGCGGGTGAAAACAAAATGGCCAGCCTGGGCTCCCCCGGATTCGACGACCTGAAATGGCTGGTACCGGTGCGCCCCGGCGATGTTCTCTCGGCCCGCACGGAGCTTCTTTCGGCCGTGCCCTCGCGCGGCAAGACGGATCGCGGCACGGTCTCCACCAAGGTCCAGGTGCTCAATCAATCTGGCAAGGTGGTCCTGGAAATGACCTCCATGGGACGCTTTCTCCGCCGCCCCGCCCATCCGGGCGCTTAAGAACCGGGCGCTCAAGAACCGGGTTGGGCCGCTTTTCGCCCTTCATTGAGAATGGTAAAGCGGTCCGCGACCTTGCCCGCGATGGTCTTGAAATAGCAACGCGCCCGGTTTGAATTTTCTCCCGCGGCAAATTTACAGAACAGGGCGCCGGGGCCGGCCCCTTGATACTTGGCATGGACCGCCGCCCACCACGGCCCGCCCCGGCGCCGGGGGCGGATGCCCTTGCCGCCAAGGCCCGAGACAAAGGCGAAACTTCTGCCCTTCGCGAGGCGCAGGAACGATGATTTCGAGACGATTCTCCGGCCCTCGAAATGATCCATCAGGTGGGTCCGGGAATAGGAATGTTCGTGGCCGGTGGCGATCTTGGCGCCGGCCTCGCGGCAGGTTTTCTAGGCCGCCCACCCCACCGCGTCCTTTTTATTTCCAACCTGCATGGCGCTCTGATTCTTGTGCCAGCTACAGATTTTCCAGGGCGCCCGGCTTTGCGCCAGTTTCTCCCGGATATAGGCGATATGGCGCGGATCATCGGGGGTCTTGGGAATTGTCCCAATTCCGGACAGTACGAAGAACAGATTGCGGTAGGTGCAGGCCGACAGGATGCCCAGTTCGTCGATGCAGCGGGCGCCCGTGACTTTCTTCAGCCGGCGCGACAGCATGGCCTGATAGCCGCCGGGGCCGAAATAGCGTTTTACGTCGTGGTTTCCCACGCTGGCGAAATAGGGGAAGGCCGGGCCGAGGATCTCCGTGATCAAGGCGTCCCAGGCGCTTGGATCGTCCCGGTAATCAAAATCGCCCTGATGCAGGACCAAGTCCGCGCCCTCCGCCTTGATCAGTTGCAGAACGCCGCGGGCGCCCGCGCCCGCACCCTGGTCGCCGATGAAGGCGACCGTAAGGGGGCCGTCAACAGTGCTGGCCGTCGCCAAGGGGGGCGCCATGATGACTTGATCCCGTGCGCAGGCGCCCAGAACGGCCAAGACGCAGGCGAACAATACAGAGCGGCAGAATTTTCTGTTTTGATGCAAGCCAAACCTCGGACAATTGGATTTTCAAGTTACGGACGTGTCATACTAATGTGTGTTCAACAATCGTTGGACGCCGGGCCATCCGCTCCCCTTTCCCGTCCATCCATCCATGAACGTTACCCTGTGGCTGGACGGGAAGGGAGAGCGGGTAGTTTAGACTGCATTGAAAATGCGCTAAGGCTAAGCAAGAAACCGCATGGGAGAAATGCAAAATGGGAACGAACCTCACATTGACCGCCGAGGACGGCCACGGCTTTGGCGCCTATCGGGCCGATCCGGAAGGTAGTCCACGCGGCGGCGTCGTCGTCATTCAGGAAATTTTCGGCGTCAATATCCATATCCGGGAAGTCTGCGACCGCTTCGCCGCGGACGGTTACGTGGCCATCGCGCCGGCGCTGTTCGACCGGTCCGAGACGAAAGACTGCGAACTTGGCTATACCCCCGACGACATCGCCATTGGCCGGGACATCATGGGCACATTTTCCTGGGACTTGTGCCTGCTGGATTTGCAGGTGGTGGTGGAGCTGATGGCCGGCGAAGGGTTGAAGGTCGGCACGGTGGGTTATTGCTGGGGCGGCACCATTTCCTATCTGTGCGGCACCCGGCTGCCGGTGGCGGCGGCCGTGGTCTACTACGGCGGCCAGATCTTGCCCTACGTCGATGAGAAAGAGGGTTGCCCCCTGCTGATGCATTTCGGCGAGCATGACCAGGGCATCCCCCTGGACAGCGTCGATGCCATCGGCAAGGCGCATCCGGACGCGGTGGTGCATATCTACGATGCCGACCACGGTTTCAACTGCGACCACCGGGGCAGCTACAACGAAGCGGCGGCGAACCAGGCGCGGAGCCGCACCATGGAGCTGTTCGCCCAGCAACTCGGCTAAGGCGCATGCGATGCCCGCCGGCGGGACGGAAGCGGCCACGGAGGCTTTGCGATGGCTGAACGCTGGTGCCCCTCTGACCGGCGCGCCCGGATTATAAAACGTTTGAAAAGCATCCTGCCGGGTTGCTGCATCATATTGTTTCCCTTCGCGATCATCGCCCTCGCCGTGCTGTGGCGGGCCTCGTGGTATTATGAGTAGCCCCCCGTGGCCGCGGCCGGGCGGGGACGTGCTCTAACAGGCTGCGGGAAAACTCAAATATTTCACCCTACAATGTCATTCCCGCGAAAGCGGGAATCCAA
>JAYGEB010000200.1:0-3527 GCA_046582595.1 Alphaproteobacteria bacterium
ACCGCGTCTTCCAAACCTACGAAGAGATCGTCGATGCCTGCTGCGAGGCCTGGGCCGATTTCACCGCCACGCCCGACAGAATCGCCTCCATAACGCGACGCGAATGGGCAAACGTGTCATGACTTATGACGTCTGGTATAAGGTTCCAATGGTATCCCGCCCTCTTTGGCCAGGGCCGAATAGGGATAGCAGGCGATATCGGCAATGGTCGGGCGGTCGAGGGCCAGCCAATCGCGGTGCGCCAGGCGGCCATCCAGTATGGTCAGGGCGTCGGCGGCCAGGGCCTGGGCCCGGGGCAGATCCACATCGCGGTTGAAGCGCAGTTTGGCGCGCGCGATGGCCGGCCCGTTCCACAATTCATTGACGGCGAAGGACAGCCATTGCTGCACCGCCGCCTGGCTCGCCGGGTCGGTCGGCAGCCAGCTCTCGCCGCCATGTTTGCCCGCCAGAGAAACCAGGATGGCCTGGGAATCGTAGACCGTGACATCGCCGTCCTGCAGGACCGGCACCGTGCCCAGGGGATTGCGGGCCATATGCTCGGGTGTTTTCTGTTCCTTCTCGGGCAGGCTGACGGCCACGACCTCGTGCGCTATCCCGAGCATCGATAGCAGCATGCGGGCCTTGTGGCAGTTTCCCGAAACGGCGGCATCATAGAGTTTCATCATTCCATCCGGGCTTTGTTATAAAGAAGCAAGACTAAGGGAGCGGCCGGTATCATGACAATGAAACAATGGCGGATCACGGACGAGTGGAGCTTCGACGGCCTGAAAATGGCCGATGCGGATCGCCCCGAACCTGGACCGGGCGAAGTGCTGCTGAAAATTAAGGCCCTGTCCCTAAACTACCGCGACTATTTGATGGTGGGCCGCGGCTACGGCCGGATGTCCGGCGAACTGCCCCTGGTGCCCCTGTCCGATGGTGTCGGCGAAGTGGTGGCGTTGGGCCAAGGAGTAGAGGGGGGCGTGAAGGGGGGCATCGATGGGGTTGCCTTGGGCTCGCGCCGCCTGCCCTGTTTCATCCAAAATTGGTATGACGGCGATCTTGGCCCATCGGGCTTTGACGGCGCCCTGGGCGGGCCGCTCGACGGCACGGCGCGGGAATATATGTGCGTACCCGTGGCCAGTTCGGTCGCCGTGCCGGAGCATTTCACGGATCTCGAGGCGGCGACCCTGTGCTGCGCGGCGATTACCGCCTGGAACGCCCTGGCGGAGATGCCGGGATCGGCGGTGGACGGCGGCACGGTGGTGACCTTGGGCACGGGCGGGGTTTCGCTGTTCGCCCTGCAACTGGCCAAGGCGCGGGGCGCCCGCGTCATCTCCACCTCCTCCAGCGGTGAAAAACTGGAGCGGCTAAAAAAACTAGGCGCCGACGAAACCATCAACTACCGCGAGGTGCCGGAGTGGGGCAAGGCGGTGCTGGCCCTGACGGAGGGTATCGGCGCCGATCTGGTGGTCGAGGTGGGAGGCGCCGGCACCATTGCCCAATCCATGCGGGCGACGCGGGCCGACGGCACCATGTCGCTGATCGGCAATGTTGCCGGCTCCATCGCGGAAGTGAACCTGCCCCTGGTCTTCATGTTCCGCAAACGCATGATCGGCATCAGCACCGGCAGCGTCGCGGATTTTACCCACATGATGGCCGATCTCGACGGGCGCCCGGACTTCCACCCCGCCCTGGATGATCACGTCCATGATTTCGATGGCTTGAGCGATGCCCTGCGGGCCCTGCCCAAGGGCGAGCATTTCGGCAAAGTCGTGGTTCGGGTCGAGTGAGAAATTCACCCTATGCTTCGTCCAGAATGTCGCGAACCCGCCGGCCCAGTTCCGATTGGCTGAACGGCTTTGCCAGCAGCCGCACATCGGCCCTCAGGCGGCCTTGATCGACGATGGCGTCACGGGCATAGCCCGACATGAACAAAATCTTCAGATCGGGATATAGTGCCGCCGCCTGGTCGGCGAGCTGCTGGCCATTCAGGCCGCCGGGCAGCATGACGTCCGTCAACAGTAGATGCACGGCGCCATGCCGCTCCAGTTCCGCCAATCCGGCCGGACCGGCGGCGACGGTCAGAACTTCATAACCCAGTTTCCGCAGGCTTCGGGCAACCATGGAGCGGACGTCTTCCTCGTCCCCGACCACCAGGATGGTTTCGTCCGTGCCCGGCAACGGCGCGGCGGGATGCGCCGCCACCGCCGCTTTTTCGTCACTCTCGTGGGCGCGCGGAAGGTACATGCTGAATTTCGTGCCCGCGCCGACAATGGATTGGACCAGGACATCGCCGTTCGACTGTTTGGCGAAACCGTGCACCATGCTAAGCCCAAGTCCGGAGCCCTGGCCGACAGCTTTCGTGGTGAAAAACGGCTCGAAGATTTTTGGCAGGTCGGCGGCCGCGATACCTTCGCCGGTATCGGCGATTGTAATGATTACATATTGGCCGGGCGGCAGCTCGGGATGATCGGTTCCCTCCCCATCCGGAAGGGTAATGTTGCTGGTTTTTATGTGTAGTTGCCCGCCCAGGGGCATGGCGTCGCGGGCATTGATGGCCAGGTTCAATATTGCCTGCTCCAACTGGCTCAGATCCGCCAGGCAGGGCCAAAGACCCGCCGGCGTGGAAATTCGAATGCCGATTTCTTCGACTAGCGCCTGGCGCAGCAAGGGCCGCAGGTTGGAAAAAAGCTCGTTCAGGTCGATGCTTTTGATTATAAGCGGCTGCCGCCGGGCAAAAGACAACATCCGGCTCGTCACTTCCGTCGCCTGATCGATGGCGCGCAAGGTCGGCGCCGTCAGCTCCAGCAAGGCGCTGTCCGGGCCAAGTTCCTCTTCCAGCAAGCCGACATTGCCCAGCATGATCGCCAGCAAATTGTTGAAATCATGGGCCACGCCGCCGGTCAACTGGCCCAAGGCCTCCATTTTCTGGGCTTGCCGCAATTCATCCTCGCGCAGCTTCAATTCCGTAATTTCCGTGCGGACGCAGACAACGCCGCCATCGCGGGTAGCTCGGTCGGAAATCAGGACCTAGCGGCCGTCGTCCAGTTGTTGTTCGGTGCCTTCGCCGCCCTGACCGAAGGTACGCAAACGCTCGGCAATCCATTCCTCCTCCCGGCCACGCGCATCCGCGACCGCGCCGTTGCGGGCCACCGCCGCTATGATTTCGTCAAAGGTCGCGCCGCGGTCGAACTCATCAATCAAGTTCGGATACATCCGCCGCAAGGTTTCATTGTGCAGGATCATGCGGCGGCCGGCGTCATAAAGCGCGAACCCCTCCGGTATGCTGTCAATGGCGTCGGCAAGCTGCCGCTGCGCGGCGGTGGCTTCATCCTGGCTTTGCCGCAGGGCCCGTTCCGCCTGTTTGCGCCTGCTGATATCCCGCAATGAGCCGACGAATAGATCCTCTCCCCCCGTCATCGATACGGCCAATGTTCAATTCCAACGGGATTGGTCCGCCATTCTTGTGGCGGCCGGTGACCTCGCGTGGACCCTTGCCAAGGATTGTGGAATGTCCGGTCGCCAGATAGCGGTCTATATAGCCC
>JAYGEB010000023.1:0-3525 GCA_046582595.1 Alphaproteobacteria bacterium
GGCGGGCCGCGCGGCGGCGAAACAGGCGGCGGCGCTGGTGGCGCCAATCGTGATGGAACGCCATGAAAGATTGAACATCGAAAATCTCCTACTTGAAAAGCTATTAGAGCAATTTTCGACTAATTGGATTCGCTCTTGCGATCCAAGTAGTTGGTTCAATTGCTCTTTTCTTTAGAATTCGAGCATGTTCAAAGAGGACATGCTCTAACGGGAACGGCGGCAACATGGACAATACCTATCGCAACGATGAAGCCTTGCGCTTCCATTCCGAGGGCCGGCCGGGGAAGCTGTCGATTTCACCGACCAAGCCCATGGCAACGCAGCGGGATCTCAGCCTGGCCTATTCCCCCGGCGTGGCGGCGCCCTGCCTGCGCATCGTCGAAGATCCGGACCTGGCCTACGACTATACCTCCAAGGGCAATCTGGTCGCCGTGATTTCCAACGGCACGGCCGTTCTGGGACTGGGCAATCTGGGCGCGCTGGGGTCCAAGCCGGTGATGGAAGGCAAGGCCGTGTTGTTCAAGCGCTTCGCGGACGTGGACGCCATCGATATCGAGATTGATACGGAGGACGTGGACGAGTTCGTCAATTGCGTGCGCTATCTGGGCAAGGGCTTCGGCGGCATCAATCTGGAAGACATCCGGGCGCCCGATTGCTTTGTCATCGAACAGCGACTGCGCGAATTGATGGATATCCCGGTCTTTCATGACGACCAGCACGGCACCGCGATTATCGCCGCCGCCGGGTTGATCAACGCCCTGGATCTGACCGGGCGCACCATGGCGGAGACCAAGCTGGTGGTGAACGGCGCCGGGTCCGCCGGCATCGCCTGTGTCGAATTGGTCAAGTCCCTGGGCATGCGCAACGAGAATGTGATCGTCTGCGACACCAGGGGGGTGATCTATCAAGGCCGGGAAGACGGCATGAACCAATGGAAATCAGCCCATGCGGCGGATACGGATAAGCGTAGTCTGGCCGAGGCCATGGACGGCGCCGATGTGGTGTTCGGTCTGTCGGCCAGGGGCGCGTTGTCGCCTGAAATGGTCGCCTCCATGGCGGCCAAGCCAATTATTTTCGCCATGGCCAACCCGGACCCGGAGGTGACGCCGGAAGAAGTGGCCGAGGTGCGGGGCGATGCCATCGTCGCCACGGGGCGTTCGGATTATCCCAATCAGGTCAATAATGTGCTTGGCTTCCCCTACATCTTCCGCGGCGCCCTGGATGTGCGGGCGGTGTCCATCAATGACGAGATGAAGGTCGCCGCCGCCCACGCCCTGGCCGAACTGGCCCGCCAGGACGTGCCCGATGAAGTGGCCGAGGCCTACGGCAAGGCCAACATGCGCTATGGCCCGGAATACATCATTCCCGCGCCGTTCGACCCGCGCCTGATGGTGGAAGTGCCCATGGCCGTGGCCAAGGCGGCGATCCGCACCGGCGTGGCGCGCCGGGAGATCAAGGACGAGGCGGATTATGCGCTCGAATTGCGCCTCCGCCTGGACCCGACGGCGGGCACCCTGCAATTGATCTTCGATCAGGTGCGGACCGAAAACAAGCGCGTGATCTTCGCCGAGGGCGAGGAGGAGCGGGTGATCCGCGCCGCCATCAGCTTTTACGATTCCGGCTACGGCAGCCCGGTCCTGATCGGCCGGGAAGAGCGGGTCAGGGAAACCATGGAACGGCTTGGCATCGATAAGCTCGACGGCGTGGAAATTCTCAACGCGCGGCTCAGCCCGGAGCGTAACGAACGCTATTCGGATTTCCTGTACGAGCGCCTGCAGCGCCAGGGTTTTCTGCATCGTGACTGCCAGCGTTTGGTGAACCAGGACCGCAATATCTATGCCTCCTGCATGCTGGCGGTGGGCGATGGGGATGCCATGGTGACCGGCGTGACGCGCGGTTACACCGCCGCCTATGACGATGTGCGCCGGGTGATCGACGCCCAGCCGGGCAAGCGGGTGTTCGGGCTGTCCATGGTCCTGGCCAGGGGCCGCACGGTGTTCGTGGCCGATACCACGGTGCATGAACTGCCCTCGTCCGTGGAGATGGCCGACATCGCCGTGCAAACGGCCGAGGTCGCCCGCCGCCTGGGCCACGAACCCCGCGTCGCCATGCTGTCCTATTCCAACTTCGGCAATCCGGGGTGGGAAACCGCCGACCGGGTGCGCGAGGCCGTCGCCATGTTGGATTCCAGGGTCACGGATTTTGAATACGAGGGCGAAATGTCGGCCGATGTCGCGCTGAACCCGGAGTTGCGCGCCCTCTATCCTTTTTCGCGCCTGTCCGGCCCGGCCAACGTGTTGATCATGCCGGCCCTGCATTCGGCCAACATCTCCTCCAAACTGTTGCAGGAGTTGGGCCGATGCACGGTGATCGGGCCGATCCTGGTGGGCCTCTCGAAGCCGGTACAAATTGCCGCCATGGGGGCCTCGGTCGGCGATCTGGTCAACATGGCCGCCCTCGCCGCCCACGAAGCGGCGCGGCCGTAGGAATTAGGTTTCGTCGTCGCGACAGCAAGGCGATTTTTGGCGACTAAATCATGGGCAAAACATAAGCATATGAAGCAGAGTAATTGGCTCACTTGGATTTTTTGTCGGGCGTCGATGGCGACTATCAAAGGCCACTCGGTGAGAATTGATGTCTGATGGTTTGGTGACCACGTCGCCTGAAGCGTTAATGATACAATCCAGTCTGAGCGCGTATTTTGGTTTCCTTATATAGTCTGCCAACAATTTTTCTTCGGTAGAAAGAGATTTTGGGCTGAACCCACACATCACGCCATATGCATGTCCGACTGCATATTTTCCCTCGACGAAGCGGTTCATCCCGTCAAAACAGTAGCGCCAGCGTGAGTTTGCTGAGCCATCTAGTTTTTTGAATTCGAGGACAAGATGAGGTGTCCCTGGCGTTCCTAATATCACTCTGATATCGGCGCGCGCTAGTCGAGACGTTGTGCCATCGGCGACACGTCGCAATTCCCAAGTTTCTGACTGGAAATCGCAGTCCATGCCGTGCAAAAGGCGGCGGTCGGGATTGGCCAAGGCTTCGCAGAGATTATCGGTGAGGATAGGTTCGTCATGCTGGAACGCTACAGCTCCGGCGTATGTGGCTCTTAACCAGTCCCAAGTCTCGCCCACATAAGAAAGAACATCGGGAATACGTGGGGCGGGAAAGACGGTCAACCAGGCATTGGAGAGTGTTCTGGTCATGAAGGGAATCGGTCCCAAGCGGCTGCCTGAACCGTCCGCGCTATATGGTCAGCATCTGATAATGCTATCCTCGACAGCCAGAACCGCCGCCGCATCGGTTTGATGAAATAAAATACGTCATCGACCACGATCATTGCGTTGGGCAACTTAAACAAGCCATTTTGATCGGCGCTATCGAGCTGTATGGCGAGGCCAGCATTTATGTCAGCGAGCAGACCCTGAAAGGCACTTTCAGATTGGGCCAGTCCGGCTTGGTCTTCGCCGCCAACATCGATACCAATTCGGACGGCACCAGAAAAACCGTTGGCACCATCGACGA
>JAYGEB010000291.1:0-1922 GCA_046582595.1 Alphaproteobacteria bacterium
GGACCCAGTTCCCCCACGTCCATCTATCGGTACGCCGCGGCAAAAAGGTCATCAATCCCTTCATCGGGGTGGGCCGCGCCAAAGCCTGTGGCCTTGGCCCGGCGCCGTTGTGGGGGCGGCGGGCGCTGGCGGCGCTGAGCGGGCAAGGCACGGCGCTCTACAATGCCGGCTTCGCCGCCGGGGCGCCGGATCCCAGGGTCGCGAGAAGCGGCCTTTTGGCGGCGCCCCGATTGCCCCGTACCGTTCCGGCGCTGGTGTTGTGGGTGGATATGTTCTGGGCCGAGGCTGGCGACGAGCTTCGGTTCCGCATCATCGCTCCCGGCGGCAAGCCCTTGGTCTCGAAGACCGTTACCATCACCAAGACCCAAGCCCGGCGTTTCACCTTCGTCGGCAAGAAAAGAAAGGCCCGTTCGTGGCCGCCGGGGACCTACCGTGGCGAAGTTGTGTTGCGCCGAAAATCAGGCGCGTCCGGCCCCTTGAGGCTTTCGGTGGTGCGCTAGGTGTGATGTCTCAAGACGTTGTTCATTCGATCCAACTCTGAGAAGCTGAAGTTTGCAAAAACATAAGCTCACAGTGGAGTACCGATACAGCGCCAAGTCACCTTCCCCCTGCAACAGGCGGAACCGGTCTGGCGGCACATAGCAAAACAGGCCCCCTTTCTTCGAACACATCGAACAAGTGCAACGTGTAATTTTCGACAACGCCGCATCGATCTCAAACTTGACCGTGCCGCAATGGCAACTGCCATGATAGGTCTTCATCGTTATTCCCCCAAAACTTCCACAATGGGTTCAGCGGCAAAATCCAAATGAGCCCCTAATTGCGGCGACAAAAACTCAATCGCTTTTATCGGCAAACGTGACTGGCGGCATTGCTCGGCGATCGATTTCCAGGTGAAATATGTCCGGGCATCCGTAATGGCCAGCCACATCCAGTGCCTTACGTGAACCACGCGCGGCTTCCGGATCGATGGTTGCATACAGAATGCCCTTTTCCTGATGCAGCGGCCCGGCGACGATACCGCCAAATGGTTTGACCACGACCGCGTCGCCGGGGTTTATCCATTCGTCGTTCGAGAACAGCGTATCCCGCTCCGGAAACGCCTCGGGGATATCGCCTCCCTGCATGGCGGTCGCCGAGCTGACAACCCAGCAGCCGCCTTCACGGGTAATGTGGTTCATGGAAGCCTGCCAGGTTTCGCCGCAATCCCAAGTGGGCGCCACATAGATATCTATATTCTGGGCATAGAGGGCATAGCGCGCGAGTTGCATATAGTTTTCCCAACAGAGAAGGCAGCCAATCCGACCGACCGGCGTCTCGACGACATTTAAGCCGCTTGCATCGCCAAAACCCCATACCATCCGTTCGGGATTTGTCGGCATCATTTTGCGGTGGCGATTCAAAATCGAACCGTCGGGACCAATAATGACGACGGTATTGAATAAGGTGCTGCCGCTGAATTCCGAGTCGATTTCATTGAGACCCATCACGATAACAACTTGATGCTTCGCCGCGGCCTCGGTAAATGGATCGAGTCCACCCGCCGCGATATCGACCGAATTTTTTCGCAGTTCGGCATGAAGCGTGTTGCCAAGGGCCATATCACCACCAGGGCGAAGCCGCCAAATCCAAGTGGGGTATCCGGGAAGGTAGGCTTCGGGAAAGACGACAAACTGCGCCCCCTCCCCGACAGCCTCATCGAGCGTTTGCAACGCCTTGTCCATGGTCGCCTTGAGGTCGAGAAGCACCGGCGGTTTTTGGCAAACC
This sequence comes from Alphaproteobacteria bacterium, assembly GCA_046582595.1. Taxonomy (GTDB): domain Bacteria; phylum Pseudomonadota; class Alphaproteobacteria. The sequence goes on from JAYGEB010000291.1 coordinate 1,768, forward strand.
GCAACCTTTATGTCCATCCCCCCCCCCTTCTTAAAAGACGAGTATCCACCTTAACGCCTTTGGGTGGCAACGGGACAGGTTGTAAATTTTGAATATGCCAATAATTACGACCCAGGCCGCTTACTTTTTCAATTTCCGTTTCGACACCAGTTTCG
>JAYGEB010000309.1:0-3786 GCA_046582595.1 Alphaproteobacteria bacterium
TTCGCCTTACCATTTCAGCGCGCAGGCCACCATGTCATCGATCAGGCGATGTTCGTAGGTCAGGCCCATGTCCTTGTAGGTATCCTGGAACTCCGCCTCGAATATTTCCTGGAACAGATCCTTGAAGCGGCCGTCATAGGCTTTCAGGATGGTGTTCTTGGTGGAGAGATAGACCGGCCATTTGCGCTGGATGCCGTAGCTGAGGCAGGCACGGGCGAAATCGCGAATCGAGTCATCCAGATTGTACATGGCCATGGCCACGCCGCCGCCGGGAAAATCGAAAACTTCCCGCTCGATCACCTCGCCGCCGTCATCGGGCTCGAACTTGATGGTCAGCTTGCCCTTGCCCGGCACCACGAAGTCGGTGGCGCGGTATTGATCGCCATAAGCGTGCCGGCCGATGACGATGGGGGAGGTCCAGCCGGGCACCAGGCGGGGCACGTTCTGGCAGATAATGGGCTCGCGGAACACCGTGCCGCCCAGGATGTTGCGGATGGTGCCGTTGGGCGAGCGCCACATGGATTTCAGGCCGAATTCCTCGACCCGTTGCTCGTCCGGCGTGATGGTGGCGCATTTGACGCCGACGCCGTATTCCTTGATCGCCTCGGCGCAGTCGATGGTGATCTGGTCGTCGGTTTCGTCCCGCTTCTCTATCCCCAGGTCGTAGTATTTCAGGTCCACATCGAGATAGGGCAGGATCAGTTTCTCTTTGATAAAAGCCCAAATTATGCGTGTCATTTCGTCCCCGTCGAGTTCCACGACGGGCGTCTTCACCTTGATCTTGCTCATTTACCTAACCTCTATGGCGGCTTGATCCGCCTCGTTAATTTTGTTCTGGCGGAACATATCCATCCCGACAGCCAAGGTCAAAGGTTCTCATAGCCTATTCGGATGGCCGGGCCCCGATGGCGGCGGCGCGGCGGCGAGAGCGGCGAAAACCTCGTCCACGCTTCGCACCAGGGTGTAATAATCCGCGATGCCGGGGTCGGCGAAGCCGCTCGCCACCACCGCCTCCAATAACGCCTGCAAGGGCTGCCAGAAACCGCCCTGATCGAGAATGACCAACGGTTTGTCGTGCAGGCGCAATTGCCGCCAGGTCATGATCTCCAGGGTTTCGTCCAGGGTGCCGATGCCGCCCGGCAGGGCGACGAAGCCGTCCGACAGTTCGAACATCAATTGCTTGCGGCCATGCATGGTATCGACCACGTGCAGTTCGGTCAGGCCCTCGTGACCCACTTCCCAATCCTGCAAATGCCTTGGGATGACCCCGGTCACCGCGCCGCCCGCCTCCAATACCGCGTCCGCCAGCGCGCCCATCAAACCCACATGGCCGCCGCCATAGACCAGGCGCAGGCCCCGTCTCGCGATTTCTTGACCCAACTGGACCGCCGTTTCGCGGTAGCCTTGCGGATGGCCAAATCGAGAGCCGCAATAAACGCAGATCGAGGAGATATCCGCCATGGTCATTCCAGTTCTTCCAATGCTTCGTTGCCTGCCGGTGGTGTTGTTCGCCTTATCCGCGGCCCCGCCCGGTTTTGCCGGGCCGGCCGACGTGGTGGGTGTGAAAGTGGAGAAAAGCGCCGCCGGCGTCTACAGCTTTGCCGTCACGGTCACGCATTTGGATAAAGGGTGGAAGCATTACGCCGATGCCTGGGAGGTTGTCGGGCCCCAGGGCGAAGTGCTGGGCACGCGGGTTCTGGCCCATCCGCACGTGAATGAGCAGCCCTTTACCCGGTCTCTCGCGAGCGTCGGGATTCCCGATGGCGTCGCCACGGTCCGCCTGCGCGCCCAAGACAAGGTACACGGATTTGGCGGCGCGGAGATCGAGGTCAAGGTGCCCCGGTAATGAATGACGAAACGGATGCTGAATGCGGTGTCGTGTCGATCAGTCGTCCGCCGCCTCGGCCGTCCCCAGTTCCGCCAGGGCCTCGGCGGTGGAGATGACGCGGCCGAACAGGCGCTGAAAATTGGTGATGGTGGCGTTGTGCAGGTCCTCGTGCGTGGTGGCGCAGGCATCCTCGATCAGGGTGACGCCATAGCCCCGGTCGGCGGCTTCCCGCGCCGTGGTATCGACGCACATGTTGGTGGACACCCCGCCCATGTAAAGCTGGTCCCGTCCCAGGGAGCGCAGCAGATGGTCGATGCCCGTGGAGGCGAAGGCGCCGATGGTGGTCTTGTTGATGACGCTTTCTCCAGGCCGGGGTTTCAATTCATCGATGATCTCATGCTCCCGGCTGCCTGCATGATTATCCAGGGCCCGGAACATCTTTATCATGTGCGGCGGGGCGTCGCTGCAATCGGCCTTGGCCGCGCCCACGGTCAGATAGATCACCGCGCCGTCGCCGTCCCGGAAACGCTTTAGCAGGCGTTGCATATTCGGCACCACCTTGGTCTCGATGCGGTCAAAGCGATAGCCCGCCACGTTGGAGCCCTCCGCCGCGAGGCGCCGGCCCAGGGCGCCGTCCCGGTGCCCGGTGGCGTATTGCATATCCACCACGATCAAGGCGGCGTGGGCAAAATCCGGCGTCCGCTCGGTCATGAAGGCCTGGATGTAGTCGTTGTCCTTACTCGGCGCGGTCATGGCTGTTTCCTCCCTAATTGCGATGATTATTTGACCGCATGGCCGGCATCGAGGCAAATCACCTGGCCCGTGATGAACAAGCGATATGCGGCTAAGTCGGTCATGCCCTTGGCTTTGTTCCGGAATTTTCGGGTCCACTATACACCGTCTTTCACGATCGCCGGCAGCGCGATAGTCTCGGGGCCGGTGAATTTTTTCCGAGGAAGTTGAACATGGATTTGCAATTGGCCGGCCGTATCGCCCTGTTGACCGGCGCCAGCATTGGTCTCGGCGCCTCCATCGCCGAACATCTGGCGGCGGAAGGCTGCCGACTTGCCCTCCTCGCCCGGCGCCGGGATTTGCTGGAGGCGGTGGCGAACGCCATCGCGGGGCAGGGCCACGAGCGGCCCCTGGTCATCGTCGAGGATGTCACGAGCGAGGGCATGGCGGCGCGGGCCGTGGCCATGATCGAGGCCCGTTTCGGCCAACTGGATATCCTGATCAACAACGCCGGCGGTTCCCGCCCCATGGAAGCTTCGGGCCTGGGTACGGAGGCGGAATGGGAGGAAGCCATGGCGCTGAATTTCACCGCCGGGCGTCGTTTGGCCCATGCCTTCGCACCCGGCATGCGGGCCCGCCAGTTCGGCCGCATCATCAACATCACCGGCAACGACGAGCCGGCGGCCATGAACGCCGCCGTGCCCCCCAACGGCGCCATGCACATTTGGGCCAAGGCGCTGTCGCGCCAGGTGGGCGGCGATGGCGTGACGGTGAACTGCATCCCCCCCGGCCGCATTCATTCCGAGCAGATCGACGAGCGCCTGATGCCCACGGAGGCGGTCCAGCGCGCCTGGGTCGAGGCCAACTGCCCGGCCGGCTACATCGGCGAACCGGAAGACCTGAGCGTCCTGGTCGCCTTCCTCTGCTCCCCCAAGGCCCGCTATATCACCGGTCAGGTCATTCATGTTGACGGCGGCGCCCGCCATGGCTCGACATAGTCATTACGGGTTATTATGGGGACGTAGTACTTATATCGTTACGAGTTGATACCAGACGTCATAAGTCATGACACGTTTGCCCATTCGCGTCGCGTTATGGAGGCGATTCTGTCGGGCGTGGCGGTGAAATCGGCCCAGGCCTCGCTGCAGGCATCGACGATCTCTTCGTAGGTTTGGAAGACGCGGTGTGCGAGTTTGTTCTGGCGCAGGTATTGCCAGACGTTCTCG
>JAYGEB010000044.1:0-8939 GCA_046582595.1 Alphaproteobacteria bacterium
TACCCCACCGCACGATCTTGGCGCCATCGAATATGGCGGAAAGACCTGCGATGTCGCCCGGAAAATCAGAGATGTCTTTGACGGCGACCGGAAATAGCGCAGGATGTTGACGACAATAGAATAAGCCATGATAGATGACCGTTGAAATGACAAACAACCTGGCGTTTGGAGCATGGTAGCAAGATCGCGGCAAGGATCGGGGCGTCTCGCGGCCTTGCTGTTGTTGGGTTGCTGGATCGCGGGCCTGCTTATTCCGCTCTTGCCCGCCATGGATCCACGGGCGTGGGACGAAAATTTAAAGCCGCTGTTGCTCTATCCCGATTTCGAACTTGATGCGTTCATCCGCGATGTCGCCGCCTGGCTGGCCGTCGCCTGCCTTGGCGCGGTCCTGTTCGGTGGGCGCTGGATGCCGATCAAGCTTGTTCTGTTGGCGACGGCGGTCCTTGGCCTCAGAATTGTGGTTAGTCAGAATGATCTGGATTTCACCGATGTCGCGGCCGCCGGCGCCGCCGTATTGATGTTCGGCATCCTGGTCAACTATCTACCGCGCCGGGATCTTCTGGTGGCATTGATACTTTTGGCGAGTTACGTCTTCCTGGGCTTGAGCCCGTTCGAAATACGTCCGGAGAGCACGGCCATCGTTTGGCTGCCCTTTCAGAACCCGACCTGGGACATTGCCGCCGACGGCGCCTATAAGGTTTTCTTGTTTGGCGCCTCCATATGGCTGTTATGGCGTGGCGGCCTGAACCTCGGCGTGGCCTCCGTCTTTACTACTCTGGTCGCCGGCGCGGTTGAATTCGGCCAAACCCGCATGGGCCAGGGTGCGCCCGGTTCAACGGATGTTCTCTTGGCGGTCATGGCCGCGGCGGCGGTGGCAATCCTGATCAGGGTGCGAGGGCCGGGGCCGGGGATCGAGGCCCAAACAACGCCGCCGCGCCAAGCTGAACCAACCGAGACCCCCCCACCGGTTGTCGCCGAGGACGAAATCGAATACGGAAAGGTGCCCTGGCCCGCCATCGGCGCGCGCTTCGTCCTCGCCCTGGTGCTGGTCTTCGGCGGGCTTGCCCTGGCCGTCGGCCTGTCGTTCACGCCTTATGATTTTGCGGCCCTGTTCCGGATTGAAGGCGGCGCGGGCGGCGGCATCATCGAACAGCTTGCCGTCGCGCTGGGGCTGATTTCAATTGGCCTGGGCGCCGGCTTGACCGCGCGGCGCCTGGCCGTCAGCCGCCGCCCTTATTTCAGTTTGCCGGGCTGGATCCTGCTGACCGCGTTGATCAGCTATCTACTTTTCCTGTTCGGTTTGAGCAATGCCACCATGGCGGGCCTGACCGGCCCGGCAACATTTTTCGAGCAACTGCGGGACGGCTCGGTCTTCGGCGATTGGGGCGTCGATACCGTGGCCGCCTTGGGGCCCGGTCTGGCCCAAGGCCTGTTGGCCATTGTCGAACCGTTCGTGCGCTTTTCCGCCCTGATGATCCCCCTGAGCTTGAGCCTGGCGCTTTTCGGAGCCGCCTTTTGGCAGTTGGAACGTTTTCCCAACCTGTCGGGTTTCCGGCAGATGATCTTCCTGGCCGTTTGTCTGGCGTTATACGGCCTTGGCGGTTTGCCGATTTTATTGTTGTGTAAGTTTATCGCCTTCGATGTCTCGTCCCACGAACTCATACCTGTCCTGGTGCCGGAATGGGGTGGAGCCGGGATGGGCGGAGGCCTGTACTTATATCTGCTTCTCGCCGTGGTTTCGTTCACCGTGGCTTGGCTGGCCTGGTCCCTGCGCCGGCCGCGCCCGGTACGCTTGGTCTTCGGCCTGCTATTGTTGGCCATGGCGCCGCCCGTTGGCTGGTGGCTGGTTCAACGCGGCATTCTGCCCAAGGTACAATTCGCCAATTTGAATGTGCCGCCATTGAGACTTTGGCTGGCCCCGGAAGCCAATGGCATGATCGACGACCAAATAATTTTTGTTCGATGGAACATCGCCCAGTTCGCGGTCATGGGAATATTGCTGCTGGGCGCGGTCATTCCATCGGGACCCGCAAGAAGAATTCCGATCGGCTAATCCTGTTTGGCCAATGCCGCTTCCCGGATGGCGGTCAGGGTCGTGCGCGTGGTGATGGCTTCGGGATCCGTGCGCAGTTCCAGGACGGCCACCGTATCGGCCGCCAGGGCACGGTCCAGGGCGGCGGCGAAATCTTCGCTTCGTTCCACGATCTCGCCATGGGCGCCGAAAGACCGCGCATAAGCCGCGAAGTCAGGATTGCGCAATTCCGTCGCCACTTCCCGGCCTGGATAATCCCGTTCCTGATGCATGCGGATGGTGCCGAACATACTATTGTTGATGACCAGATAGATCGGCTTTAAATCGTATTGCAGGGCCGTCGCCAACTCGTTGCCCGCCATCAAAAAGCCGCCGTCGCCGACAAAACAGACCGTGGTCCGCTGGGGAAAGACCACCGCCGCCGCCAAGGCGGCGGGCACGCCATAGCCCATGGCGCCATTGGTCGGACCAACCTGGCTGGGATAGGTGGAAAACGGCAGATAACGATGGGCCCAGCCGGAGAAATTGCCCGCATCGTTGGCGATCAAGGCATCTTTCGGCAGGCGTTGACGCAGCACGCGGAGGACATCGGCCAGATCCAGATCGCCCAGGGTCGGCTGGATTTCCACATAATCCAAATGGTCCCGCCGCGCCGCCGCCAGATCGCCGGCCCAAGCGGGCTTGTCCACCGGCGCCATCGCCTTGGCGGCGGCGGCAAATGCCGCCATGCCGGCATTGATGGGCAATTCAGCCCGGTAGACCCGGCCCAACTCCTCCGGGTCGGGATGGACATGGACCAATGGCTGTTTCGGTACCGGAATATCCAGCAGGCTGTAGCCCTGGGTGGTCTGCTCTCCCAACCGCGGTCCCACGGCCAGCAACAGATCGGTCTCCCGCAGCCGGGCGATCAGGGCTGGGTTGGAGCCGATGCCAACCTCGCCGACGTAATGATCATGATGGTTGTCGAAGCGGTCCTGATTGCGGAAGGCGCAACAGACCGGCAGGCCATTGGCTTCGGCGAAAGCGGTGATATCGGCGACGGCCCCGGGCGTCCAGGTGCCGCCGCCCAGCATCATGATCGGCCGTTTCGCCGCCGCCAGCATGGCGCGGAGCCGGGCCATGTCGTCCGGGCCCGGATGGGCCTGAACCGGGCGGTAGGTCCTGGCGTCGCCGACGGCGGACAATTCGCGCAGCATATCCTCGGGCAGGGACAGGACCACGGGCCCGGGCCGGCCGGAGGTGGCGACGTGGAATGCCTGACTGACCAGTTCCGGAATACGTCCCGGATCCTGGATTTCCGCCGACCATTTACTGACCTGGCCAAAGAAGCGGCGGAAATCCATTTCCTGAAAGGCCTCCCGATCCATCATCCCGCGGCCGACCTGGCCGACGAACAGCACCAGGGGGGAGCTGTCCTGGAACGCCGTATGCAGCCCCACCACCGCATGACAGGCGCCGGGTCCGCGGGTGACGAAGCAGATGCCCGGACGGCCCGTCAGCTTGCCGTGGGCCTCCGCCATATTGGCTGCGTTGGCCTCATGCCGGCAGGTCAGCAGGCGAATTTCAGGGGCGTCATGCAGGGCATCCAGGACGGCAAGATAACTTTCGCCGGGCACGCAAAACGCCGTATCGACGTTGTGAATTTTCAACTGATCGACCAGAATTTGGCCGCCTGTACGCATGTTGGAAACGTTGGGCATGATGGCTATGGGTCTCGTAACTGGGAAAGGGATGGCGAGGGATATGAATTGTAACCGAGGCCCGGGATTAAATCGACGGCAAGCCCCGCGCGGTGTCCTGAATGGCTTGCCAGGCGGCGGCCACATGGCGGGGTTCGGTATAGGTTTGGCCCACGGAAAATCTTATGGCGTAGGCGCCATCGACGTTGTTCGGCGTCAGATATAGATCGCCGGAATCGTTGAGTTGCAGCAACAACGCTTCGTTCAAGCGGTCCAGTTCAGGCCCCTCATCAACGCCCGCGGGATGATAACGGAAATTGAACAGCGCCAGGGACAGGGGCGCCAAAATCTCGAAATCCGGCGTCGCCTCGACCCAACCGGCGGCTTCGCGCGCCATATCGATATGGGCGGCGATGCGCCGGCGGATTTCGGCAACGCCAAAGCTGCGCAATACGAACCACAATTTCAAGGCGCGGAAACGGCGCCCCAGGGGCACGCTCCAATTCCGGTAATCGATGACCTGATCGCCTTCGCGGGTTTTCAGGTACGCGGGCAGGATGTCCAGGGTGCGCACCAGATCATCACGGGAGCGGACGAAATGAGCGCAACAATCAAAATTCGTGAACAGCCATTTATGCGGGTTGAAAGCGAAACTATCCACCGAACCGATGCCATCGATCATCCAGCGCCATTCTTGCAACACCAGGGCGGCGCCGGCCCAGGCCGCGTCCACATGCAGGTAGATGCCATGGCGTTGGCAAATCTCGGCAATGGGCGCCAGGGGATCAACGGCGCCGACGCCCGTGGTGCCGAGGGTCGCGATAACGCAACAGGGGGTATGTCCGGCCGCGATATCCGCCTCGATCGCCGCCGCCAAGGCCTCGGGCCGGAGCGCGAAGGCGTCGTCCACGGGGATCTTGCGCAGATATTCCAATCCCATGCCGGCCACCATGACATCCTTGTCGGCGGCGGAATGCACCTGTTCGGAGACGTAAACGCACAATGGCGCCAGACCCGTCAGGCCCGCTTCGTTGCCGCGCCATTGCGTGGCCCGCTCCCGCGCCGTCAACAGGGCGCACAACATGGCGGAGGAGGCGCTGTCCTGAATGACGCCGTCGAACCCTTCCGGCAGGCCGATCATCTGGCGCAGCCAATCCAGCACCCGGGTCTCCATCTCGGTGGCGGCGGGCGAGGTTTGCCACAGCATGCATTGCGGCGCGATGGTGGCGGTCAGCATCTCCGCCAACACCGACGGCGGGGATGCGTTGGCGGGAAAATAGGCAAAGAAAGACGGGTGCTGCCAATGGGTGATGCCGGGCATGATCTGGGCCTGGAAATCGGCGAATATCCGTTCCATGGGCTCGCCCTCTTCCGGCGCGGCGGGCGCCAGCAAGGCGGCGATCTCACCCGGCTTGACCCGGGCCATGACGGGGTAATCCCCGACATTCTCCAGATAGTCCGCCATCCAATCCACGAAAGCGTGTCCGTGGCGGCGAAATTCCTCAGGTTCCATGGTTCCTCCAGCAGCGATAGCGTCTATATTCGCGCCATCTTGAACAAATTGGCAAAGCGTGGCGCGATGAGCGAGTTTGTAACCATTTTCCGGGGCGGCGTGAATGCCTGGGAATGCGACATCATGGGGCACTTCAATATTCAGTTCTACGCCGCCAAGTTATCGGAAGGTTTCGGCCATCTGTTGCGTTTAATGGGTTTGGCGAACCATGTGGATATATCGCTGCGGCGGCAACGGGCCTTTAGCCGCTATCAGGGCGAATTGCATGCGGGGGATATTCTGGAAGTCCGCGCCGCCGTGGTGGCCGTGGGTGATGACGGCATCGATGTGCTGGCCGAAATCATAAATGCCGCCAGTGGTCAATTGGCCGCCAGTTTCGAGATACATTTTCAGGCCTCGGACAATGCGCGCCTAGGGCCCGCCTCCTGGCCCGATGACGTCCGGGAAAAACTGAACGCCTTGGTCACCAAGCGGCCGGAGCAAAAGCGCCCGCCCACCGCCGGCAGCCCGGTTCCCGACTTTGCGGGGGCCCGGTCCGAAACCTTCATTTCGTCCCGCGGCACGATCGATGCATGGGATTGCGATGGCCGTGGCCAAATGTCGTTGCGGCAGTATTACGCCATCGCCTCCGACGGTATCGGCCCCGTCCGCCACCGCATGGGCATCACCCGCGACATGGCCAGGACCCAGGGCTGGGGCGGGGTCGCCCTGGAATATTCGGTTCAATTCCTGGCCCCAATTATCGCCGGCGATGTCTATACCCTACGGACGGGCCTGTTGAGCGTGGCCGACAAGACCTATCGCGTCGGCCACCGCCTGCATAACGACAGTGACGGCGAAGTCGCGGCGACCTTCGATATCGTGGCCTGCATGTTCGACTTGCAGGCCCGGCGAACCATGACCATTCCCGGCGAAATCAGATCGCGGGCGCTGACCATGATTATCGATTGGCCGTCGGCGGCCTGACGCTAGAGCAATTTTGATATTGAATGAATCGGGCCTGACTCTCTTCGCTCACGCTTGTGCGCAAGAGCGCACCGCTCCGCGCGGGCGGCGCATAAGCGCCGGGCCGCCGTCGCGGCCTTGATCAACCATTTCAATCTCGAATATGCGCTGGCCCTCTACTCGAACTCCCGCTCCGTCCACCAGGGAAAGAATTCCGGCATGTCGGTGCTGGGTTTCATGGTGTATTTCCCGGGCCGTTTTTCCAGGAACGACCGTACGCCCTCGTAGGCATCGGGCAGTTGGCCCATGGCGCGGATGCCCCGGCTGTCGATTTTATGCGCTTCCATGGGGTGATCGGCGCCCAGCATCTTCCACATCATGTGCCGGCACAGCGCCACGGACACGGCGGAGGTATTATCGGCGATCTCCCGCGCGATGGCGCGGGCCGTGGGCAGCAGCTCATCCGGCGCCACCACCCGGCTGACCAGCCCGCCCTTCAGGGCCTCCTCGGCGGGAAACACCCGCCCGCTCATGACCCATTCCATGGCTTGGCTAATGCCCACCAGGCGGGGCAGGAACCAGGAACTGCACGCCTCCATCACCACGCCCCGGCGGGTGAAGACCAGGCCGAAGCGGGCTTCGGTCGAGGCGATGCGGATATCCATGGGCAGTTGCATGGTCACGCCGACCCCGGCGGCGGGGCCGTTGACGGCGGCGATCAGCGGCTTTTTGGATTCGAACAGACGCAGGCTGACCAGGCCGCCGCCGTCGCGCCATTCATCGATGGGGCCGGCGCCCTCGCGCTCGTTCATATCGAAGGTGGCGGCGCCGCCGGAGAGATCGGCGCCGGCGCAAAACGCCCGGCCCGCGCCCGTGAAGATCACGGCGCGCACATCGTCGTCGCCGTCGGTGCGGTCCACCGCGTCGATAATCTCCTCCAACATCGTGGCGGTGAAGGCGTTCAGTTTTTCGGGCCGGTTCAGGGTGATGGTCGCGATGCCGTCCTCGACCTCATACAATATGTCCCGGTAACTCACGGTCGGTCCCCCGCCGCCGCGCGGGCCATCATCTCGGCCTCCACGCCATCCTCCATCTCGATACCCATGGCATCGTTGAAGCGGTTGAAAAATCCGCACAAAGCCACGCGCAGGGTCAATTCGACGATCTGTTCCTCGCTGAAATGGCGCCGCAGGCGTTCATGCATGGCATCCCGGATGCGGCCCGGCGTTTGGGTAACCTGCACCGCATAGTCCCGTACCAGCGTATCGACCTCGTCAAAGCCCGGCACCCGGTCGGCCAGAATATTCGCCGTTGCCTCGGCCGACAATCCCTCATCCATCAGACGGGGGGCATGGTGGGCGACGCAATAGTCGCATTCGTTCAGTTTGGAGACCACGACCAGGGCGATTTCCAGATGCCGTTTTTCCAACACCGCCTCGTCGGATAATTCCAGCAGCAGGCCCATGATATGGCGCAGGGCCGGCGGGCGATGGGCGAAGATTTTCACCTGATTGAGAAACGGCCCGTATTCGTTGGCGAAGCGCTGGTATACAGCTCTTGCGTCGGCCGGCACTTCATCGATTTCAATTTCTCTCACCCGTGGCATATGATCTCTCCCATCATGTTCGGCTTTTGCCATGATATACCTGAAAGCTTATCCGCAATGTCGGAGAAAGGGGTGCGAAATGGATTACGGCGTCGCGATTTTCGCAACGGACTACACCATAACACCGGCCGAATTGGCCGTGGCGGCCGAGGAACGGGGGTTTGAATCCCTCTGGTTCCCGGAACATTCCCACATACCCCTGTCGCGCATTTCGCCCTGGCCGGGCGGCGGTGACCTGCCGAAACATTATTATGACTGCATGGACCCCATCGTGGCCATGGCCACCGCGGCCTCCGTCACCAAGACCATCCGCCTCTGCACGGGTATCTGCCTGATCATTCAGCGCGATCCCATTCAGTTGGCCAAGGAAGTGGCGACCCTGGATCAATTATCGGGCGGGCGCGTGGTGCTGGGCGTGGGCGGTGGCTGGAATGCCGAGGAGATGGCCGATCACGGGACCGCTTTCGACAGCCGGTTTCGTCTGATGGACGAGCGGGTCGCGGCATTGAAGGTGATCTGGACCGAGAACAAACCCGAATTCAGCGGCGAGTTCGTCAATTTCGAACCCATGATGGCGTGGCCGAAGCCTGTCCAGAAACCGCATCCGCCGATCCTGGTTGGCGGCGGCTTCCCCCATGGCGCGCGCCGCGCCATCGAATATGGCGACGGCTGGATGCCGCTCGGTGGGCGGGGCTGGGACCCATTGGAAACCCTGCCGCGCTTCCGCCAGATGGCGGCGGAGGCCGACCGGGATCCCGACAGCCTGAATATTACGATCTTTGGCGCCGAAGATGATACCGATACCAATAAGAGCTACCGGGACGCCGGTGTTGGACGCGCCGTCTTCGTCCTGCCCTCGTCGGGCCGGGATGAAATCCTGCCCCTATTGGATCAGTATGCAAAAATAATTGCCTAAAGCATTTTCAACTAATGTTGTATCGCCGGGCGGGGGAGCGGGTGGTTCAGACGACATTGGAAATGCTCGAGTCCAGGCGTGCCATCCCCTGGATGCCCGGATCAAGTCCACTGCTGTCCGGTTTAACTTTAGATTTATTCCAGTTTGCATCAAAGGGCCATCTGCATTTGCGGCGTGGCGAGAGCGGGAGGGGGGTATTTTGGTGGCGGCATGAGCATCTGTTTGAATGATTTTCGCTGCATCAGATT
>JAYGEB010000386.1:0-2529 GCA_046582595.1 Alphaproteobacteria bacterium
CGACACGGCGGAAAGTTATGGCGATGGCGCCTCCGAGGAAGCCCTGGGCTGGCTGCTGGCCGAACTGCCCGAGGCTGACAGGCCCTACATTTCCACCAAGTTCCGTCTCGACCCCGACCGCCTGGACGATATTCCGGGTCAGATCGAAAGCTCATTGACCGGCAGCCTGGAACGTCTCGGCATGGATCGGGTCGATCTCTATCAATTGCACAATCCGCTTGGCCAGGACGGCTTTGACATCAGCCTTGTGCTGGGCCCCGGCGGGGTCTGCGATAGCCTGGACAAGTTGAAGGCCCAGGGCCTGTTCGGCCATATCGGCTTCACCGCCCTGGGCGATGCGGGTCAGTGCAAGGAATTGATTGCCAGCGGCCGGGCCGCCTCGGCCCAGGTCTATTACAATATGCTCAACCCCTCGGCCGGCCGGGAGATCCCGGCGAACTGGTCGACCACGGATTTCGGCAACCTGATCGCCACGTGCCAGGAAAACCAGGTCGCGGTGATGAATATCCGCATCTTTGCTGGCGGCGCCCTGGCCGCCGCCCAGCCTCATGGCCGGGAATGGCCGATCACCCATAATTCGGAGGTGCCCCTGGAACATACCCGGGCCGAGACCTTGCTGGCGGCCCTCCCGCCCGGTCAAGGCGGCCGGGCCCAGGCCGCCGTGCGGTTTGGCCTGGCCCATCCCGGCGTCTCCGGCGTGGTGCTGGGCCTGGCCGAACTATCCCATCTGGAAGATGCCCTGGCCGCCGCCGCCCTGGGCCCCATGACGGACGACGTCATCGCCGGCTTGCTGCCCGTGTGGGAGAGTGATTTCGCCTAGGCTTTTTTCGCTCACCCTTGTGTGCAAGGGCGCACCGCTCCGCGCGGGCGGCGCATCAGCGCCGGGCTGCCGTCGCAGCCGTTGTCCGCGCAATTCGATACTGAATATGGGCTACAACGGCGGTACCGTTCCGGGGCGGGGATCGATTGGTACCCGCGCGGACAGACCGCTTTCGGCTTCATACAGGGCGCCCGCCGCCAGTAATGCCGCTTCGCCGCGCGGACGGCCCACCACTTGCAGGCCGATGGGGCGGCCAAATTGATCGAAGCCGCAGGGCAGGGACAGGGCGGGCGAGGCCGACATGGTAATGGCCGCCGTCAAGGTCGATGCCGCCATGTAATGTTCCAGCTTGACGCCGTCGATGGCGATGGGATGGCGCAGATCCACGTCAAAGGCCGGCGTGTTGGCGCCCGGCGTCACGATCAGATCATGGGTCGCGAACAATTCCATGAAGCGCGCATAGAGCGCCGCCCGGCCCCGCTCCGCCGCCGCCAGATCGGAGGTCGATTGCTTCAGGCCCAATTCGGTGTTCCAGATAATATCCGGCTTGATTTGGCTGCCATGGCTTTGCAGTTGTAATTCCCGGTCGATGACGAATTGCTGTGAGCGCAGGGCCAGAAAGGTGTCCTCGACATCCGGGATATCGATGCTGATCTCCTCCACTTCGGCGCCCATGGCCTCGAAGATCTGCATGGCGGCGCGGCAGATATCCCTGGTTTCCCGGTCCACGGGGGATTGGCCCATGGTTTCGGCATAGGCCACCCGGCGTGGCGGCCGAGACTCGTTTACCGCCGCGCTGAAGGACGTCGCCGGCGCATCGAAGGTCATGGGATCGGCCGGGCAAAAGCCGGCCATGGCGTCCAGGAACAGCGCCACGTCGGGCACGTTGCGGGCCATGGGGCCCTGTACCGACAGGGGCGAAAACATGGTGTTGACCACGCCTCTGGTGACCCGTCCCGGTGATGGGCGCAGCCCGACCACGGAACAATAGGTGGCGGGGCGGCGCAGGCTGCCGCCGTGATCGCTGCCATGGGCCAGCCAAATCTCTCCCGCCGCCAAGGCCGCCGCCCCGCCGCCGGTGGAGCCGGCGGGCGTCAGGGAGGTGTTCTAGGGGTTTCGGGTCTTGCCAAAAACTTCGTTGAAGGTGGAACCCCCCGCGCCGAACTCCGGCGTGTTCGACTTGGCAATGACAATGCCGCCCTTTCGTTCGATCCGTTGCACCAGGGGATGGGAAGTATCCGGTACATGGTCGGCGAATATGGGCGAGCCGTAGGTGGTGCGCACGCCGCCGACATCGGCCAGATCCTTGATCGCCACGGGAAGCCCGGCCAGCCAGCCCGCTTCACCCTGGGCTCCACGATCCTCGCCCGCCATGATCCGCCTGGCGTGTTCCCTGGCGCGCTCCAGACAGGGGGTGGGCAGGGCATTGATCTCCCCTTCGACCTCGTTCATGCGGGCTTCGGCGGCATCGATCAGCTCCAATGGCGAAATCTCGCCCTGGCGCAGCCGCCGCACCGCCTCGCAAGCCGTCAGCCGAAATAACTCGCGCTCACCCATGTGCGTTCCTTACGGTTTTGCCCCACCCGGCCGTGCCGGAGCGATGGGGATATTGCCGATGATGCCCGCCGCCTCCAAATCGACAAGTTCGCCCTCGCTCAAGCCGAGGATGCCGCCCAAAACCTGCTGATTGTGCTCGCCAAGGAGCGGCG
>JAYGEB010000399.1:0-19678 GCA_046582595.1 Alphaproteobacteria bacterium
CTCCGGCAAACCCGGTGCGGTTCAATATGGCAACGACGAAAACGACCGACACAATTGCCAAAGAATATTCCTATAGACTTGTCAACCGACTGTTGCCAAGGGAGGTTTACTGCATCGGAGCGTCATCTGCCTCGCATGCTGCAGAAGAAATGGTCAAGGCCTTTATGCGTCAAATTCATGACCGCAGGGCCCGCGAAATAATCATTGACGAGTTGGAAAAGGCGATTGGCGAAGAATTTAGTCAAGGCTTGGCCTGAACCAGGCCTCGACCCTGCTGAAGCCTTGGGCCAAGCCGGCGTTTGGGTTGACGCACCAAGTCCGCCGAAGTTTGAAGATGTCGATGCGATGTTGGCGACTTCAGTGAACCAAAAGTCGGGAATTCCGTTTGCGCAGGTATTCCCGATCCATAAATGGACAGAGGCTTATCAACACTACAAGTATCAAGTACGGATTTTCGCTTTTTCGGAGTACTGGGAACTGACCAGAGAGGCCGCCAAGTTGGCTATGAAACGAGTCCTCAAAATTTCTGGCGACGACTTTTACGATAGTATTCGTCGGGATCGCCATTAATTAAGGGAAAAGTCTCTCGGCGCCCTCGCGACAATAATGGTATTTACGCGCGAAGATTTGCCATTGTGCGATATGTGATTATGATTCGCCCGAAAGCTTGTGCTCGGAACGTTCTTTACCAAGATTCAAGGGAATTTACTCTATCGACTTGTATACAAACCCACAATAATCGATATTGCAGCCCGGTGCGAATGGCATCCCCGGAATTTCCTCCTACCGCATACGAAGGCCTTTTCTCCATGATCAAACATATTCTGGCGCCGCTGGCGGCCTGTCTGACGGCCTTGGCGCTCGCCGCGGCCTCGCCGTCCTGGGCGCAAAGCCAGGGCAAGACCGCGGCCGCGCCGCCGCCGCCGGACGGTCAAGTCGTCGCGGAAGTGAATGGCTCCAAAATTCTGTTCCGCGACGTGCGCCTGGCATTCGAGGCCTTGCCGAAAGAATACCGCGGCATGCCCATGGCCGAAATCTATCAGCCCCTGGTGCGGCAATTGACCGAACGGCGGCTTGTCCTGTTGGCGGCCGAGGCGGAGAATTTAGCCGCCGAGCCGGATGTCGCCAGTCAGATCCAGCAGGCCCGCAGCCGCATTCTGGAACAGGCCCTGCTTTCCCGGAAAGTCGGCGTGGCGGCGACGGAAGCGGCGCTGCGGGCGCGCTACGAAGCTGAAAAGGGCCAACAGAAGGGCGCCGACGAGGTCCGCGCCTCTCATATTCTGGTGGAAACCAAGGAAGAAGCGGACGCTATTGTCGCAGAGTTGAACAAGGGCGGCGATTTCGCGGCCATCGCCAAGGAAAAATCGACCGGGCCCAGCGGCGCCAAGGGTGGCGATCTGGGTTATTTCACCAAGGACAAGATGGTGCCGGAATTCGCCAACGCGGCCTTCGAGCTGCAGGCGGGAGAGCTCTCGGCGCCGGTGAAGACCGGATTTGGCTGGCATGTCATCAAAGTGACGGACCGCCGCCAGGGCGATGGGCCGTCCTTTGCCAAGCGCGCCCCCGAACTGCGCCGGGCCCTGGCGCAAACCGTGATCGCCGATTTTCTGGCGCAATTGTTCAAGGAAGCCGAGATCAAGGTCTTCAAGCTGGACGGCGGCCCCGTCGAAGCCATGATGCAGCCGAAGAAAGCGGAATAGGCCCATTTGCAGGGCTCTCTTGCGGGGCCCCACTTGCGGGCCCCCACTTGCAGGTATCCGGGGGCCTGGGTACCATGCCGCGGCTAGAGCATGTTCTTTTTAAACATGCCCGGACTCTTAAGAAAAGAGCAATTGAACCAATCACTTGAGTCGCGAAAGCGACTCCGATTAATTGAAAATTGCTCTAGACCATGTGGATGTATCATGCCCAAATTGGACTTATCGCCCCTGGCGCCCGCCCGTTTCCCAAGCCTGCCCGTCCTGCCCGGCCTGCGTCTAGCCGCCCATGCGGCTGGTGAACGCTACCGGCGCCGCGCCGATCTGACCCTGGCGGAACTGGCGCCGGGCAGCACCATCGCCGGCGTCTTCACCCGTTCCACCATGCCCGGCGCGCCGGTTTTGTGGTGCCGCGAGCATATTGGCCGGGGCACGGCGCGGGCCATCGTCATCAACGCCGGCAACGCCAATGTCTTCACCGGACGTCAGGGCCTGGACGATGTCGCCGCCACGGCCCAGGCCATCGCCACGGCCGTGGGCTGCAAGCCTCGGGAGGTCATGGTCGCCTCCACCGGGGTGATTGGCGAAACCCTGTCCATTGACCGCCTGGTGCGCGCGGTGCCCGATCTTCATGGCAATCTGAAAGACCAGGGCTGGCGCGCGGCGGCGAAGGCGATTTGCACCACGGATACCTATCCCAAGGGCGCCTTCGCCACGGCGGAAATTGACGGCCAGGTGGTGCGGGTCGCCGGCATCGCCAAGGGCAGCGGCATGATCGCGCCGGATATGGCGACGATGCTGAGCTTTCTCTTTACCGACGCCACCTTGCCCGCCGGCGTGCTGCGCGAGCTGCTGCAATGGGCCAACGGCCAGTCCTTCAACTGCATCACCGTGGACGGCGATACCTCGACCTCCGATACGGTGTTGTTGTCGGCGACCGGGCGGGGCGCCAGGCACGCCAGGATCACCGATGCCAAGGACAGCCGCCTGGCGTCGTTCCGTTCGGCGCTGCTGTCGGTGATGGTGGATCTGGCCAAGCAGGTGGTGCGGGATGGCGAGGGCGCCTCGAAATTCAGTACCGTTTCGGTCGGCGGCGCCGCCTCGTCCCGCGCCGCCCGGCGGATCGCCATGACCATTGCCAATTCCCCACTGGTCAAGACCGCCATCGCCGGCGAAGACGCCAATTGGGGCCGCATTATCATGGCCGTGGGCCGGGCCGGAGAGCGGGCGGACCGGGACCGTCTGTCCATTCAAATCGGCGGCGTGACGATCGCCGAACATGGTCATCCCCATCCCGGCTACCGCGAGGCCCAGGTGGTGCCCCACATGAAGGGCCGGGAAATAGACATCGCCGTGGATGTCGGCGTGGGTCGCGGCAAGGCGGTGGTCTGGACCTGCGATCTGACCCACGGCTATATCTCGATCAACGCCGATTACCGCTCCTGATGCCGGAGCATCTGAATCTGGCGCAACCCCTGCCCATGCTTCTGGTTGCCGCCGCCGCTCTGGTCGATGTGGACGGCCGGGTGCTGGTGCAGCAACGGCCGGAAGGAAAATCCATGGCCGGTCTGTGGGAATTCCCCGGCGGCAAGGTCGAGGCCGGCGAGAGCCTGGAGCAGACCCTGATCCGGGAATTGAAGGAGGAGCTGGATATTGACGTGACCGAGGCCTGCCTGGCGCCCTTTACCTTCGCCTCCCATGCCTACGAGGAATTCCACCTGTTGATGCCGCTGTTCGTTTGCCGGGTCTGGGAAGGCCGGCTCCGGGCGCTTGAAAACCAGGCCGTGCAATGGTTGCGGCCCATGCGCATGGGGGATCTGCCCATGCCGCCCGCCGACCGCCCCCTGGTCGCCATGCTGCGCGATCTGCTTTAGCCGCCCTGATGTCTCCGCGCCGCAATCCCCGACTGCCCTACCAGCCGCCCTTGCGCAGCGAAAACCTGGTGCTGCGGCCGCTTGAGCCGACCGACGCCAAAGTGGTGGCGGAGCTGGCGGGCGATTGGGAGGTGGCGCGCTGGACGTCCGACATCCCGCACCCCTATGATGCCACCATGGCGCGTGATTTCATCGCCTGGTCGCAAGAGGAGCTATTCAGCCAAAGGCGTTTCATCCTGGCCATGGTGGCGCGGGCCAGCGGCAAACTGGTGGGCATTATCTCGCTGACCTGCAACGGCGCCGACGAGGGCGAAATCGGCTACTGGGTGGGCCGCCCCCATCAGGGCCGCGGTTTCGCTGGCGAGGCGGCGGGCGCCGTAATCGCCATGGCCTTCGATGCCCTGGCCCTGCGCCGCGTGGTGGCCGCCTGCCGACCCGATAACGAGCCCTCGTGGCGGGTCATGGAAGCTTGCGGCATGGCCTATGTGGAGGCGATCCAGCGCTGGTCCATGGCGCGGCGGGAAACCTTCGAACTCTCCCTCTACGCCATCGACCGGCCCGCCACGGAGGAGATGGGATGAGCCATCGGGTTTTCCGCTATGGCGGCGACTTCGCTGAAATACGCATCGCGCGGGCCGAAGGGAGCTATATCTTCGACCATGCCGGGCGGGCGATCCTGGATTTCACATCCGGGCAAATGAGCGGCATTCTGGGTCATGGCCATGCGGAGATCGTGGCGGTGGTCAGGGATATGGCGGCTAATCTGGACCATCTCCATAGCGGCTTTATTTCCGATCCGGTCATAGCCTTCGTGGACGGCTTGACCGCCATGTTGCCGGACGGCCTCGACCGCGTGCTGCCGCTTTCCACGGGGGGCGAGGCCAACGAGGCCGCCTTGCGCATCGCCAAGACCGTTACGGGCGGTTTTGAGGTGGTCGCTTTCGACCGCTCCTGGCACGGCGTGACCGGCGGAGCGGCGGCGGCGACCTTTTCGGGCGGTCGGCGGGGGCATGGCCCCACCTTGCCAGGCGTGTTGACGCTGCCGACGCCGCACGCCTACCGCTCGCCTTTCAACAGGTCCGGGGACTATGACTGGCGCGCGGAGTTTGAATTCGGCTGGGAGATCATCGACCGTCAAAGCACCGGCCAGATGGCCGCCGTGATCGTGGAGCCCATTCTCAGTTCCGGCGGCATCATTGAGTTGCCCGCCGGCTATCTTGCCGCCCTGCGGGACAAGACACATGAGCGCGGCATGCTGTTGATCCTCGATGAGGCGCAAACGGGCATGGGACGGACGGGGGATAACTTCGCCTTTGAACGGGACGGCGTCGCGCCGGATATTCTAAGTCTGTCCAAGACCCTGGGCGCCGGGCTGCCGTTGTCGGCGACCATCACCTCCGCCGCGGTCGAGCAGGATTGTTACGACAAGGGTTTTCTCTTTTACACCACGCATGCCGCCGACCCCTTGCCGGCGGCGGTGGGCGCCAAGGTCGTGGAGATTGTCATCCGAGACCAATTGGCCAGCCGCGCCCGCCAGCTTGGCGGCTATTTGAAGGCGCAATTGACCGATCTGCAACAACGTCACGCCATTATTGGCGATGTGCGCGGGCGCGGCTTGCTGCTTGGCGTGGAATTGGTGACGGACCGCCAGACCAAGGCAACCGTATCGGATATCGGCATGGCGGTCGGCAAGCGATGCCTTGAATTGGGCGCTTGCCTCAATATCGGGCGCCGCGCCAGCGCCGGTGTCTTCCGCATCGCGCCGCCCCTGACCGTCAGCCGGGACGAGATCGACAGCGCCATGGCAATATTCGATCAGGCCCTCGGCGAATGCGCGGGCGGCCCTACAATTTAATTTTTTGCGGTATTTTTTTGCGGCGACGTAATAACTATTAATAGCCATATTTACTGCCGAATATTGGTAGAAAACCTGGATATAACTATTACGTCGCCGTATTAAAAATCTAGCGTTTGTAGAGTCCCATCAGGGCGGCCTTTTCGATGGTATTGGAATGCAGCATGAAGCCGACCACGGCGGCCGAGGTGTCGGCTTCCACCGGCAGGGCGTCCAGGCCAACGGCGTGCAGGGTAAACAGATAACGGTGGGGATGGTCGCCTTCGGGCGGGCAGGGGCCGCCATAGCCCGGCGCGCCAAAATCCGTGCGGGTTTGCAAGGTGCCGTCCGGCATGCCGCCATTGCCGCCATTGCCACTACCGGCGCCGAGGGCCAGTTCCGTCACATCGGCGGGGATATTCACCACGACCCAATGCCAGAAACCGCTGCCCGTGGGGGCGTCGGGGTCGAAACAGGTCAGGGCGAAACTTTTGGTGCCGTCCGGGGCGCCGGACCAGGAGAGCTGCGGCGATTGATTGCCGCCCGCGCAGCCGAAGCCGAAGGCCTCGGACAGAATATGGTCGCCGCCAAGATAGTCGCCGTCCTTGAAACTCTGGCTGGTCAGTACGAGCGTCATGTGTGGATCCTCCCAATATGTTGAACCGACATAGCTTTCACGCATGCCGCCAGGAATGCAAGTATAGTGTGACATTCGCCTTTGAAATGGAAAGCAAATGACAGATATCAGCTATCAAGATTTGCCTTGGCCGGTACGCGAGGATATCGCCGCCGCCCACCGGCGGGCCTGGGAACGGCTTGGCCGACCGGGCACCTGGCTAACGGGCGGGGAAAAGGTCGCCATCGCCCACGAGGCCCGCGCCGCGCTGGATTGCAAATTATGCCGGGAGCGCAAGGCCGCGCTGTCGCCGAACGCCGTTCAGGGCGGCCATGATCATGCCGGCCATGCCGCCGCGTCCTTATCGGCGCTGGAGGTGGAGCAAATCCACCGCATCCGCACCGATCCGGGCCGCCTGAGCCGGGCTTGGTATCAGGGCCTGAGGGACGGCGGCTTGGCCGAGGAACGGTACGTGGAGACCGTTGGCGTCATCGCCAACATTGTTGCCATCGATACCTTCACCAAGGGTCTCGGCCTGGAGCCTTGGCCCTTGCCGGAAGCCCGGCCCGGCGCGCCGGACCGGGCGCGGCCGGCGGCGGCACGGCGGCAAATGGCCTGGGTGGCGACCCTGGCGCCGGAAGACGCCATCGGCACGGCCGATGAGGATCTATATGCCGGCCGGGCCTCGGCGGCGCATATCTATCAGGCCATGAGCCTGGTGCCGGCCGCGGTCAAGGGTTTTTTCGACCTGGTGGTGAACCAGTATCTGCCGCCCCAGGCGATGCGGGATTTCGATAACGAATACCGCGCCATCAACCACGCACAGATCGAACTGGTGGCGGGCCGTGTTTCGGCCCTGAACCAGTGCGTCTATTGAACCACCAGCCATGGGCAGCTGCTCCGTGCGAGCGGCCAAAATGACGGTGGTGACTACGATCTTTCGGTGATGGTGGGTGACGGCGCGCCCAGCGACGGCGGCATCCCCAATGGCGCGAGGCTGATTCGCTTCGCAACGGCCGTTTTGGGCAATGAGCCAGAGGAATTGGCGGCGGCGCGGGATGATCTCGCCGCCGCCATGGGCGGGGCAGCGTTGACCGACGCGGCCGCCGTGGCGGCCCTGTTCGATGCCATTGACCGGGTGGCCGACGCCACGGGGATTCCCTTGGAAGACGTGAAGGCCGAGGACACGGCGGAGTTCCGCGCCGGCATCGGTATCGACGATTTCGCGGCCGCCTCCGAGAAGGGGCACAGTGCATAATTATCGGCGCGGCCTGGGCGCCGGCCGGGGCGGCTTGTCGTTGCCGCGCCGTCATGGCACAAGCGGTCGGGCTGGGATGGCCCGCCGAAAGGATGCTCTGTGTTGAAATTTGCCCGATACGCGGTGCTGGTCTCGGCCCTGGCGCTGATGTCCCTGCCGGCCGGCGCGCGGGAATTTAAGGCCTGGTTGGCCGAGTTGCGCGCCGAGGCCCAAGCCAAGGGTATCTCCGATCGGATTTTGGATGCGGCGTTGGGCCAGATCAAGCCAATCCCCAGGGTTATTGAACTGGACCGGCGGCAACCTGAATTTAGACTGACATTTAGGCAATACCTTGATCGCGTGGTGCCCGCCTCGCGCATCAAGAAAGGCCGGGCCAAGTTCAGGGCGAACCGGGCGTTGTTGGAGGAGATCGGCGCCAAAATCGGTGTCCAGCCCCGGTTCATCGTCGCCCTGTGGGGCATCGAAACGGATTTCGGCCGCGTGACGGGCGGCTTCAAGGTCATCCCGGCCTTGGCGACCCTGGCCTTCGACGGCCGGCGCGGCGCCTATTTCCGCAAGGAGCTTTTGAATGCCTTGCAGATCCTCGATGAAGGCCATATCTCGCCCCAGGCCATGGTCGGGTCCTGGGCCGGCGCCATGGGGCAATGCCAGTTCATGCCGTCTTCGTTCCTTGCTCATGCCATCGACTATGACGGCGACGGCCGGCGCGATATCTGGACCACGCGGCAGGATGTCTTTGCCTCGGCCGCGAATTATCTGGCCAAGTCCGGTTGGCGCGCCGACCAGACCTGGGGGCGGGAAGTTATCTTGCCGGCCGGTTTCGATACGGCGATGGCTGATTTGAAGGTGCGCAAATCCATCGGCGATTGGCAGGCGCTGGGGGTGCGCCGGGCGGCTGGCGGCGATCTGCCGAAGCGCCAACTCGCCGCCTCCATCGTGCTGCCGGAAAAGGGCAAGATGTCGCCCGCCTACATGGTCTACAACAATTACCGCGCGACCTTGCGGTGGAACCGTTCGACCTATTTCGCCTTGGCGGTGGGCCTGTTATCCGACGGCATCGGCGCGGGCGGATGATGGGATCGCGGACTATATCGCGAGGCTGGTTCAAGGGGGCTTTTCGGTCCTTATTTGTGGTTTCGGCCGCCCTGTCCCTGACCGCGTGCGCCGAAAGCCAATTGGCCGTGCATATGGCCAAACAGTTGCAAAAGGCGGTCGGGGGCGGTGCGGAACAACCCAGCGCCAGCGCCGGCACTTACAAGGTCGGCAAGCCATATCAGGTCAAGGGCGTCTGGTACTATCCGCGCGAGGATGGCCAATATGACCGCACCGGCATCGCCTCGTGGTATGGCGATCCGTTCCATGGTCGGCGCACGGCGAACGGCGAAATATATGATATGAACGCCCTGACGGCGGCGCACAAAACGCTGCCCATGCCCATGCGGGTGCGGGTCACCAATTTGGACAATGGCCGCTCTCTGGTTCTCAAGATCAATGACCGCGGTCCCTTCGTCCATGGCCGTATCATTGATGTCTCGCGCCGCGCGGCGCAGTTATTGGGTTTTTACAAGCAGGGCACGGCAAAGGTGCGGGTGACGGCCGTCGATCCGGTCAGGCCCAAGGTTGTCGCCAAACGGGTGGCGACGCCGCTGGAACAGCAGAACGCCCTGCCGGCCTTGCCGCGGGAGGATGTCACGGCGGAAACCCTGCCGCCGCCATCCGGCGTGAAACAATCCAAGCCGGCCCCCGGTTCCCGGCAGGCGCCCATACGGGTGGCCGACGCCGGCCCCATCGCGGCGGTCAAGCCGGCCGCCGACAAGGTGGTTCAGCAGCCCGTGGGGCCGTCCAGCATCTTTATCCAGGCCGGCACCTTTACCCTGGCCCGGAACGCCAGCAGGCTGCGCGCCCAACTGGCCTATATTGGCCCTTCCAGAATTATCAACGTCTTTATCAAGGGTCAGGAAATGTTCCGCGTCCGCCTTGGCCCCGTGTATGACGTGCGGGCGGCGGACAAGGTATTGCAGCAAATACTCGATAGTGGCATATCCAACGCCCGTATAATTATTGAATAGCCGTCCGGGGCGCGCGCTCATCGCCCACTTGGGTTTTTTGGAGTATTTGCCGTGCGGATACCGATTTACCAGATCGATGCCTTTACCAAAACCCCGTTTGGCGGTAATCCGGCCGCCGTTTGTCCGTTGCGGGAATGGCTCGCCGATGATGTCATGCAGGCCATCGCGGCGGAGAACAATCTTTCCGAAACGGCTTTTTTCGTGGCCGAGGGCGCGGGTTATCGTCTGCGCTGGTTTACGCCGGCCGTCGAAGTGGATCTTTGCGGTCATGCGACCCTGGCCACGGGCCATGTCATCCTCAACCACCTGAATCCCGGCGGCGACGAGGTATCCTTCGAGACCCGGTCCGGCACCTTGCAGGTGCGCCGGGACGGCGATGGCCTGGCCATGGATTTTCCCGGCCTGCCACCGGGGCCGTCGATCCAGCCCACGCCGGCATTGATTTCGGCAATGGGCGTGATGCCATTGGAATGTCACCCCATAAAGGAATTGCACGGCGCGCCCTATCTGTTGCTGGTGTATGAGACTGCGGCGCAGGTCGCGGAATTATCGCCCCGTTTCGCCAACCTGGGCGCCAATGTGATTGCCACGGCGCCGGGTGGAGAAGTTGATTTCGTCTCGCGTTTTTTCGCGCCCATGGCGGGCATCGATGAAGATCCCGTTACCGGCTCGGCGCATTGCACCTTGGCGCCCTATTGGGCGGAGCGGTTGGGCAAAAACGAACTGACGGGCCGGCAGATCTCGGCCCGTGGCGGCGACGTGGGCTGCCGTATTGTCGGCGACCGGGTCGTTTTAGGCGGCCATTGCGCCTTTTATATGGAAGGCCGCATAGAGGTGCCCGGTTGAGCCAATCCGGGTTATGATGCCGCATGAAGATTTATGAAGGCCAACGGACGGGCGAACGGGTCACGGTCAGGGTTGATGGGCAGCCCCTTGATGCCCGTGCCGATCTGCGTGATTTCAAGGCCAGTGGCTTTGAATGGGGCTACGAAGGCAGTGGCCCCAGTCAATTGGCCTTGGCCATTTTGGCCGATCACGCCGACGCCCGGACCGCCCTGGGCAATTACCGCCAGTTCGTGCGGATATTCATTGCCGATATCGACGGCGATAGCTGGCGGCCGACCAGCGAGGACATAGACCAGCGCATCAGCCAAACCACGATCGTGCCCATGGACCTAAAGACCCTGATGCGCAAGGTCAAGGGCGAGATTTAGGGCGCCGGCGCGGAGTACATTTCCATGGATACCGTCACCGCGCTGATAGCCGGGCTGTCGTCGGCCAAGGGCAATGATACGGCGATCCTTTATCATGACGAGGCCATCACCTTCGCCGAAATTGATGACATGGGCCGGCGCGCCGCCGGGTTTCTGGCGGAACTGGGTATTGGGAAAGGCGGCCGGGTGGCGTTATGGCTGCCCAATTGCCCCGCCTACATGGCCCTATGCCTGGGCTGTTGCCGCCTTGGCGCCATCGCCGTCGCGGTGAACACCCGGTTTCGTTCGGTCGAGGTTTCCGACATCATCCGCCGTTCGGGGGCGGAGATTTTGATGCTGTGGCCGGGCTTTCGCGAGATCGATTTTCTCGGCCTGCTGGCCGCTGCCGACACCGGCGCGCTGGCCGGCTTGAAGACCATTATTCTGTATGACGAAGGCGGCAAGGCCGATGAGATTCCAGCCGCCGTGGGGCATTGCCGGCGGCTGGATTACAACGAACTGATCCAATGCCCCCCCTTTGGCGATGATCATGCCAGTCCGGAGGCGGGGTGCAATATCTTCACCACGTCGGGCACCACCAAGGCGCCGAAATTCGTGCTGCATTGCCAGGGCGGGATTGCCCGCCATGCCCGTCTGGTCGCCGATGGCTTTGGCTACACCACCTCGAAGGGCGCCTTGTTGCAAATGATGCCTCTGTGCGGTGTTTTCGGCTTCACCCAGATGATGGCGGGCCTGGCCTCCGGCCAACCCACCGTCCTGACCGCTTCGTTCGATCCGAGCCGGACGGTGGCGCTGTCGGCCCGCCACAACGTGGTCAATTTCAACGCCACGGACGATATGATCCAATCGATCCTGGACCACAGCCCCCTGGACCGGCCCTTGCCCAATTTGCGCTTTGTCGGCACCGCCGCATTCGCCACCAATTATGGTGAACTGGCGGTCCGGGCCGAGGCGCGGGGCATCCGCATGGTTGGCCTGTATGGCATGAGCGAGGTGCAGGCGCTGTTCGCCATTCAGCCCATGGATCTGCCCTTGGCCGAGCGCATCGCGGGCGGCGGGCGGCCCATCAGCCCGCTCTCCGAGGTCCGGGTGCGCGACCCCGATAGTGGCGCCTTGCTGGGCCCCGGCGAGCCGGGGGAGTTGGAATTGAAGGGCCCTTCGTTGATGAAGGAATATTACCTGAACCCAGAAGCCACGGCGGCCGAGTTCACGGACGACGGCTTCCTGCGCACCGGCGATCTGGGGCAATTGACCGGGGATGGCCGCTTCCTTTACCTCCAGCGCCTGGGCGACGTCCTGCGCCTGGGCGGATTTCTGGTCAGCCCGGCGGAAATCGAGAACCATCTGATCGCCCATCCCAGCGTGGCCGATGCCCAGGTGGTGGGCGTGAAAACGGCCGATGGCGCCATTCGCGCCGTGGGCTTCGTCCTCACCCAAGCGGGCGCCGATTTCGACGAGGACATCCTGCGCCACCACTGCCGGGACGGTCTGGCCCGCTTCAAGGCCCCGGTGCGGATCTTTGCCCTGGACGAATTCCCCACCACCGAAAGCGCCAACGGCACCAAGATCCAGCGCGCCGAACTGCGCCGCATGGCCGAACGGCGGTGCGGGCTGGATAATTGATATTCTCAATGGTTGTGAATTAATGTAAAATCACCGGGAAGTTGAGGCGAATTTGATAATGCCGGCAAGGATGCCGATGGTCAGACGGGCATCGGCCGGATTTGCCAATCGTCCCGGAGGTTCAATGGCCACGCGGCATGACATTCCTGACCGGCGCGACCGCCTGTTCGGGCGCGAGGGCGATCTGGACGCCCTGGCGGCGCGCGTGCGCCATAAGGGTTTGACGGCGGTCACGGCGCGTCCCTTCATGGGCAAGAGCTGGACCCTGACGGAATTGGCGCGCCGCCTCGATCAGGATGACGGCGGCGCGGGCGTTTTGGTGGGCAGGGCGGAGTCCTCGGGCGAGACGCCGGATTTACTGCTGCGCGCGGTGGTCAATCTCTACGCGCGCTGGCTGTCGGACGCCGAATTCCTTGCGCAGGCGCAAATGAGTTGGGAGCAGCAGCGTTCGAAATTGCTGCCCGGTGTCGTCGGCGCGGTGGGCCGGATTTGCAAGGAACTGGGCGGCGCGGCGGCCAAGCCGGTCCTCGCCGTGGTCGAGGAAGCCATCAAGGGGCTGACCGAGGCCAACAAGACGTTGACGACCGGCGGCGCGCAGTTACCGGCACTGCAATATGATCAGGCCCGCGACCTGGTCGCGGCGGTGGCCGGCATCTCCGGGCGGCGCATCGTGCTGATCCTCGATCAATGGGAGAAATCGCCCGACCCGGCATTCGAGGCCAAGGCCCTCGGCAATTTTCTGGATCATCTGGACGACTGGCCGCAATGCCACCTCTTTGTCGCCCTGCGCCCCGACAACCTGGCCCATGAAATCATGGCGAGGGTCGTCGCCGAGAGGCCCGGAGCGGCGCAACTTTATTCCTTGGAACAGATGGCGCTGGGGGAGGGGCAGGAACGCGAACGCCTGGCGGCGTTCATACGGCAAAAGATACCCGGTGCGGGCGATACGGACAGTGATGCCCTGCTTAAACTGATCGACGGCTATCCGGGCGTTATCTATCAATGGAGCAGCGACTATCAGCTTGAACACATGCGGTCGCTTGATGATCTGGAAAGCGTGGCCCAGGACGCCCAGACCTATCGGTTTTCAGAGCTCGAGACACTGTTGCCCGCGCTTGCCGAGGGACCGCTCCAAATGGCCGTTCGCCTGGCGTTGCTGCCGCTTGGCGGATCCGGGTCCTGGCCGGAAATCAAGGGCGAGGTTCTGGGCCGGTTATGCAAGGCGTCCAGGGCCTGCCGGCCGTTGGCGTAATCGCGCACGTTTTGCATGCCCAAGGCCTCCAGAATCGCCTTGACCAGCGCCCGCATGTTGGGGTTGTCCTCGATCAATTGGACCTGCAAATGCTCCAGGTTATAGGCCATCGTACCCGCCGTCTAAATCCATGCCACAGAGAAATCCGTGGAAATCCGCGGACATCCGCAAATTTCCCGTACGGGGTGAAACTAACCGTATTCCGGTAAATAAGCTGTTAAGCCGGCAACAGGCTTGGCGGCGGAACATGCCCCTGGCAATTTTCAAATTTCCAGTGTCGCTTGCGCGGTATAAGTAGTTGGTGCAATTGCCCTATTCTTAAAATTCCGAGCGCATTTTCTTCGGATGCGCCGAGGATATTTGCTATGATATCCGCCGCAATGGATGGCATTCCCCAAGTTACCGAACTGCCCGGGCCCTTGGCGGACTGGTTCGCCGGGCGCGGCTGGCGGGCGCGGCCCCATCAATTGGCCGTATTGGAGCGGACGGCGGCCGGGCAATCGGTGCTGCTGACCGCGCCCACGGGCGGCGGCAAGACCTTGGCGGGGTTTCTGCCCTCTCTGTGCGACCTGATGGCTGGCCAGGGGGCGGACGGATTTCCGGACGGCAAACTGCATACCCTCTATCTTTCACCCTTGAAGGCCCTGGCCGTGGACGTGCGCCGCAATCTCGAGGAACCGATCGCGGAAATGGGGCTGCCCATCCGCGTGGAAAGCCGGACCGGCGACACCCCGCAATCCCGTCGTCTCAGACAGCGGAAAAATCCACCGCACATGCTGCTGACGACGCCCGAGCAATTGGCCCTGTTGTTGTCCTATCGCGACGCGGCACGGTATTTTTCCCATCTGCGCTATGTGGTGATCGACGAGCTGCATGCCCTGGCCGCCAACAAACGCGGCGACCTGCTGGCTCTTGGTCTGGCGCGCCTGGCCGCCATGGCGCCCAAGGCGCGGCAGATCGGGCTGTCGGCAACCATTGCAGCGCCGGAGCAAATGGCGGAATTTCTCGGCTGCGCCGGGCCGGTCGCGGTGATCGACGGCGGCCCGGGACCGAAGCCCGAAATCGCCATCCTGGCCGCCTCCGGCCGGGTGCCGTGGGCCGGCCACATGACCCTGCACGCCATGGCCGATGTCTACAAAGCCATCCAGGCGCAACGGACCACGTTGGTCTTCGTCAACACCCGGGCCCAGGCCGAAGTGGTGTTCAACCACCTGTGGCGTCTCAACGAAGACGGCCTGGCCATCGCCTTGCACCACGGCTCGTTGGCGGTGGAACAACGCCGCAAGGTCGAGGCGGCCATGGTGCGCGGCGTCCTGCGGGCGGTGGTCTGCACCTCGACCCTGGATCTGGGTATCGATTGGGGCGCCGTGGATTTGGTCATTCAGGTCGGCGCGCCAAAAGGCCTGAGCCGCCTGGTGCAGCGTATCGGCCGGGCCAATCACCGCCTGGACGAGCCCAGCCGCGCCCTGCTGGTCCCCTCCAACCGCTTCGAGGTTCTGGAATGCCAGGCGGCGGCGGCGGCGGTGATGGAGGGCGAATTGGACGGCGATGGGCCGCGCCGGGGCGGCCTGGATGTCCTGGCCCAGCATATCCTGGGCACCGCCTGTGGCGGTCCGTTCCAGGCCGGGGCGCTGTACGACGAAGTCCGCCGGACGGCGCCCTATGCGGGCTTGAGCTGGGACACCTTCGACCGGGTGCTGGATTATGTGGCCACGGGCGGCTATGCCCTGCGCCAGTACGAACGCCATGCCCGGCTGATCGTGGATTCGGAGGGGCGGCATAACATCACCGGGCCGCGGGTGGCCCGGCAATACCGCCTGAACGTGGGCACCATCGTGGCCGAACCGATGATCAACGTGCGGCTGCCGCGGGGCCGAAATCTGGGTCAGATCGAGGAATGGTTCATCGATCAATTGGTGATCGGCGACACCTTCGCCTTCGCCGGCGAGATCCTGCGCTTCGAAGGCATGCGCGAGACCTCCGCCACGGTTACTCGGGCGGCCGGGCGCGAGGCCAAGGTGCCGTCCTATTACGGCGGCAAGTTCCCCCTCTCCACCTATCTGGCCGCCCGCGTGCGGGATCTGCTGGCCGATGCGCGGGCGCACCAGCAGTTGCCGGCCCAGGTCAGGGATTGGCTGGCCATGCAGCGGCGGCGCTCGGTGCTGCCGGGACCCGATGGCCTGCTGGTGGAAGGTTTTCCCCGTGGCGGCAAGCATTACCTGGTCTGCTATCCGTTCGAGGGCCGCCTGGCGCACCAGACCCTGGGCATGCTGCTGACCCGCCGCATGGAGCGGGCGGGCTGCCGGCCCTTTGGCTTCGTCGCATCGGAATATGCGCTGGCGGTGTGGAGCCTGAACCAGGTGGAGGACGTGGATCCGCTGTTTGGCGAGGATATGCTGGGCGACGATCTGGAGGAATGGCTGGCCGAGTCCAATTTGATGAAGCGGACCTTCCGCGACGTCGCCCTGATCGCCGGCCTGATCGACCGCCGCCATCCGGGCCAGGAGAAGACCGGCCGGCAGATGACCTTTTCCTCCGACCTGATCTATGACGTCCTGCGCAAATACGAACCCGACCATATTCTTTTGCGGGCCACCCAGTCGGACGCCGCCACGGGCCTGTTGGATATCGCCCGCCTGGGCCGGATGCTGAAGCGGGTCCGGGGCCGCATCGATTACCGCCTCCTGGACCGGGTGTCGCCCCTGGCGGTCCCCCTGATGCTGGATATCGGCAAGGAGGCGGTCCACGGCGACAGCATGGAAGAGCTGTTGAGCGAGGCGGCGGAAGATTTGATCGAGGAAGCCAACCGGCTGATCTGACCGGCGGCCGGTTGCATGGCCTTGAAAAAAATCCGGCGCGGGGAGGGGCGTCCGCGTGTTAGATTAGAAGTGAACTGGAGGTTGCCGGGATGCATTTGTTCAAGGAACAGGCGGCGAAGGATCTGGGTTCCGCCGCCGCCCAGGTTCCGATCATCGATCTGGGCCCCTATCTCGGCGACGAGGCGGGCGCCCTGGACGCCGTGGCGGCGGAGATCGGGGCGGCTTGCGAGCGGGTTGGGTTTTTCTACATTGCCAACCACGGCGTGCCCGAATCCCTGATCGAAAACACCTTCGCGCAGTCGATGCGCTTTCATGCCTTGCCGCTGGATGTAAAGCAAGGCCTGACCCTGGACCAGAACAACATCGGCTACATGCCCATGAATACCTCCATGCAAACCCATTCCACGGTGCATGCGGCGACCACGCCGAACCAGAACGAATCCTTTTTCGTAACCCATGACCGGGGCGCGGACCACCCGGACGTGATCAAGGGCACCGCGCTTCGCGGACGCAACCAATGGCCCGATGATTTGCCGGGCTTCCGCGACGGCGTCATGCGCTATTTCAAAACCCTAAATGCCTTGGGCCAGCGCCTGGTACGGCCCTTCGCCGTGGCCTTGGGCATGGCGGCGGATTATCTGGAGCATGACTTCTCGGACGAGAACAACGCCACCCTGCGGATGCTGCATTACCCGCCGACCAAGTTGACGGGCAATGATTTCGGCACCGCGCCCCATACGGATAATTCCTTCATGACCATTCTGGCGCGCATGGACGTGCCGGGCCTGGCGATCCGGTTGCCGTCCGGCGAATGGCTGCCGCCGCCCCTGGTACCGGGAACTTTTTTGGTCAATATCGGCAATATGATCCGGCGCATGTCCAATGACCGGTTTCTCTCCACCCCCCACGGCGTCATCGTCGATGGCACGGCGGACCGCTACTCCCTGGCCTATTTTCACAGCCCCAATCCCTACCGCATGATCCGCGTCGCGCCCTCCTGCACGGATGATGACCATCCGCCGAAGTACGAGCCGCGCCTGTACGCCGATCTGATGCACGAATTCTATGCCGCCAATTATTTTCACCAGAAAGAGCATGGCGCCATCGAAATGAAGAACCGCTACGATTAGAATTAGGGGAGGAAATTTTCATGGATCTGGGAATTTCCGGGCGCAACGCCATTGTCTGCGCCTCCAGCCGGGGCCTGGGCAAGGGCTGCGCGATGTCCCTGGCCGCGAATGGCGTCAATGTGGTCGTCAATGGCCGGGACGAGGCGGTGACGAACGCGACGGCGGATGAAATCCGCGGCGCCTCGGATGTGGAGGTGACCCCCGTCGTCGCCGACGTTTCCACCGGGGATGGTCAGGCGGCGTTGCTGGCGGCCTGTCCCCAGCCCGATATTCTGGTCAACAACAACGGCGGCCCGCCATTCAAGGATTTTCGCGAACTGTCCCGCGAGGACATGTTGGCGGGCATAACCATGAATTTCGCCACGCCGATCGAACTGATCCAGGCCGTGGTCGATCCCATGATCGCCCAGGGGTTTGGGCGGATCGTCAATATCACCTCCGTTTCGGTGAAGCGCCCGGTATTCGGCCTCGATTTATCGTCGGGCGCCCGCGCCGGGCTGACCGCCTTTCTGGCCGGCGTGGCGCGCTCCGTGGCCCGCCATAACGTCACCATCAATCATATTCTGCCGGGCTATATCGACACCGACCGCCTGCGCGGCGGCGTGGCGTTCAATGCCCAGCAGAACAATATATCAGTGGAAGAGGCGGCGGAACGCCAAGCCAACGAAGTGCCCGCCAGACGTTTCGGCAACCCCGCGGAATTCGGCGAGGCCTGCGCCTTCCTCTGTTCCGCCCAAGCCGGCTATATCACCGGCCAAAGCCTGCTGCTCGACGGCGGCCTCTATGAAAGCAATTTTTAGCTGGAAAACCGTGGCGCCGGATTGACCGCTTCCCCACGGCACGGCGACAGCAATAAATTTCGGTCAATGGGAAGAAATTTCGGCGGTATGATCAGGCAACGGAATTCACCCTGAACAGGCCGCCAAGCTGGTCTACAAGGCGCGGCCACCTCGACCCCGGACCATGGGACGGCTTATGGCGTGGCTTGCCGGCGCGTGATCAGGTGCGGAAAACATGCCGGAGGAGCCGACGCGATGGAGCCGGAAAAGTCGATAGACAGCTCCAACCAATGGTTGAAATCCGTTGCCAGAACCCGAATTGGACCGGCCGTCATCGGAACCGTGCTATCGCTTTTTCTTTTCACGCTGGCGCTCGAGCATGCCTGGAACAGACCGGAGCATCTAATCGTCTTCGGTTTGGGGCTGATGATCCTCGCCGCCTCGCTCAGAGCCTTCGAAAACCGGCGTCACATCAACATCGCCGACGGTAAATTTTGGCTGCGACGCGAAACGCTTGGAACCGGCCCATGGGTGGGTGGTTGCGAAGACATTACGAATTTCGTCGCCGTGACCCTGCGCCGCGAATCCATCGCCGTAATGCCGGGCGGATGGTCGAGATACGGCATTGAGCTAACGCATCCCGAGGCCCGGCGCAGCCTCCGCCTGCACGACCGGTTGGGCGGGGCGCGGGCGCGGATTCTGTCCCGGAATTTAGCAAAAGAAACAGGGCTCCCGCACCTTGGTATAAGGTCTGAAATGCGGGATCTCCATGATATTCGGAAAACCGGTCAGCGGCGCTTGTGCGTGCGTCTCGATTTTGTTTTTCGTTTTTTCCGGCCCCACATGGCCAGCCCGAACATGCCAAGGACGCCAACGACAATAATCGGCAAAATCGCGGTGAACGAGGCGCCGCCGGTGGTGTTGCCGTCATGGTGAGCCAATGCCGATGGGGCGGCAAGACCGATATTGGCGATGGCGTTGGCGATTAATATGAAAATTCTCGGCATGGCGGAGACGGCTCTCAAATCTGCCCAAAATGACAATCCACTGACTGACTGACTGACCGGCCGAACCGGAGGCTCAAGCATAGCGTAAGGCTTGGTGGAACTCAAAACCGAACTGCATTGAATTTCTGGGCGACCGCTCGCATGCGAAGAAAAGGCTGTCCGAAAACAATCCCTTCGACAATACCAGGGAGAAGCTTTCGCTTCCGGTCCGCCGCCAGGCTATCTTCCACGGCGGGGCGGAGAATGCAGTCGAGCATGAAAGATGGCTGGGTTAACTCAATAGGAAATCAAAGGAACCCATGCCGTGGTCCCCGCCGGCCGGCGCGGGTACCTTTTTGAGCCACGAAAAAACACTGGGCCCCGGAAAATCCGAGGCCCAGCGTCATTGCGGATTGGACGTGATTTAACCTAGAGCAATTTTCGGCTAATTGGATTTGCTCTTGCGATCCAAGTAGTTGGTTCAATTGCTCTTTTCTTAAGAATTCGAGCATGTTTAAAAAGGACAT
>JAYGEB010000444.1:0-2049 GCA_046582595.1 Alphaproteobacteria bacterium
GTTGGAATAAGACGATCCTAATTCACCGTTGTCCACCACTCCGTCAGAATTTCTGGGAATTAATTCACCGTTGTGAACTACTCCACCGTGACTGATTTCGCCAGGTTGCGCGGCTGATCCACGTCCGTGCCTTTTAATACGGCGATGTGATAGGCCAAGAGCTGCACGGGAATGGCATAGAGGATGGGCGCCACGAAGGGATGCACGCTGGGCAGGCAGATGGTGGCCCAGGCGGTGTCCCCGGTATCTTCGATGCCATCGCGGTCCGAAATCAGCACCACCTTGCCGCCGCGGGCCGCCACCTCGGCCATGTTGGAGGCGACCTTGTCGAACCATTGATCCTTGGGCGCCACCACGATGACGGGCACCTGTTCGTCGATCAGGGCAATGGGGCCGTGTTTCATCTCGCCGGCGGGATAGCCCTCGGCGTGGATATAGGAAATCTCCTTCAGCTTCAGGGCGCCTTCCATGGCGATGGGGTAGCTGGTGCCCCGGCCCAGATACAGGGCATCGCGGGCCTTGAAGATCTCCTGGGCCAATTTTTGGATATGTTCGTCATGGTGCAGCACCTCGACGCAGCGGGAGGGCACCTCCGTGATGGCCTGGCTCAATATAGCCTCGGTCCGGGCATCCAGCTCGCCCCGTTGCTTGGCCGCCGTGATCGCCAGACAGGCCAGGACCACGAGTTGCGTGGTGAAGGCCTTGGTCGAGGCGACGCCGATTTCCGGCCCGGCCAGGGTTTGCAGCACCACCTCGCTTTCCCGCGCGATGGAGCTGTCCGCGACGTTGACGATGGACAGGATGCGCTGTCCCTGGGCCTTGCATAATTTCAGGGCTTCCAGAGTGTCCATGGTCTCGCCGGATTGGGAGAGAAAGATGGCCACGCCGCCGTCGGGCAGGGGGGTGTCACGATAGCGGAATTCCGAGGCGACATCGAGCTCCACGGGAATTCGCGCCAGGCTTTCGAACCAGTATTTCGAGACCATGGCCGCGTAGGACGAAGTGCCGCAGGCGATCAGGGTCAGTTTCGGCACCTCGGCGAAATCGAACGGCAGTTCGGGCAATTGGATGGAACGTTTGTCGGGGTTGAAGAAAGAATGAATGGTGTCGCCGATCACGGCGGGCTGTTCGTAAATTTCCTTCAACATGTAGTGGCGGTAATTACCCTTGGAGATATCGCCCAGAGAGGCCGCGGTCAGCTTGATCTCCCGCTCCACTACCTTGCCTGAGGCCTCGTGAATTTCGGCGCCGTCGCGGCGCACCACCACCCAATCGCCTTCGTCCAGATAACAAATGCGGTTGGTCCAGGGCGCCAGGGCAATGGCGTCGGAGCCGAGAAACATTTCATCCTCGCCATATCCCACGACCAGGGGGCTGCCGCGCCGCGCGCCCACCATCAGGTCATGCTCGCCGGAAAAGATCACTGCCAGGGCGAAGGCGCCTTCCAGGCGTTTCAAGGTGGTCTCCGCCGCCGCCACGGGGTCCAGGCCGTCCTGCAAATACTGGCTGACCAGGTGGACCACCACCTCCGTGTCGGTTTCCGAGGCGAAATTTGCGCCCTGGTCCTGCAACTCGGCTTTCAGCTCCTTAAAATTCTCGATAATACCGTTGTGCACCAGGGCCACGGTGGAGGTGGCGTGGGGATGGGCGTTGACCTCGTTCGGCACGCCGTGGGTGGCCCAGCGGGTGTGCCCGATGCCCACGTCGCCGGCCAGCGGCGCCTCTTCCAGGCGGTTGGAAAGGTTGATCAGCTTGCCCTCGGCCCGGCGGCGGTCGATATGGCCGTTGACCAAAGTGGCGATGCCGGCGCTGTCATAGCCCCGGTATTCCAGGCGTTTGAGGCCCTCCACCACCCGGTTGGCGACACCGCCGTTTTCCGGATTGCCAATAATGCCGATAATGCCGCACATATTATGTTTCCTTCAAAGTCTTAGCCGGCTTTGCCATGGTTTTTCGCCAGCGGCCGAATGTCCATGATTAGGGGGACACGTAACTAGTGGTCTGAATCATCTAAAGCACGGGGTATAGGTTTTTCAGCTTGATGCGGGC
>JAYGEB010000500.1:0-8625 GCA_046582595.1 Alphaproteobacteria bacterium
CTTCGGACAGCGGTCCATGATCACCTCGATACCGGCCTTCCGCGCCACCTCCGCCGCGGCGTCGTTGCGGATGCCGAGCTGCATCCACAAAACCCCGATCTGTTTTTCTTCCTTCAGGGCGGCGGCTTCCTCGGCGATGCCCAGGGCGGCTTCGGCGGCGCGGAAGATGTCCACCATGTCGATGTTGCCCGGCACATCGGTCAGGGAAGCATGGACGGTTTCACCGAGGATTTCCGTGCCGGCGCGGCCGGGATTGACCGGGATCACCCGATAGCCCCGGCGTTGCAGATACTTCATGGCGAAACTGCTGGGCCGTTTCCAATCACCGCTGGCCCCGACCATGGCGATGATGCGTACATGAGAGAGGATGCTTCGCAATTTGGCATCGGAATATTCGAGTGGCTGCATTATTTGTCCCGCCATACAGGTTGACGTTTCTCCACGAAAGCCGCCATGCCTTCTTGCGCGTCCGCCGCCAGCATGTTCGCCACCATCACTTCGCTGGCCATCTTGTAGGCCGCCTCCAAATCCATGTCCATTTGCTTGTAGAAAGCTTCCTTGCCGACCCGCAGCGTATAACTGGATTTGGAGGCGATCAGTTGGGCGAAATGCATGGCCGCGTCGTCCAGTTCCGCCAAGGGCACATGGCGGTTGATCAGGCCAAAACGATGCGCCGTGGGGGCGTCCATGGCCTCGCCGGTCAACAGCATCTCCATGGCGTGCTTGCGCCCGATATTGCGGCCCAGGGCCACCATGGGGGTGGAGCAGAACAGCCCGATATTCACCCCCGGCGTCATGAAGCGGGCGCCGTCGTCGGCCACGGCCAGATCGCAACTGGCGACCAATTGGCAGCCGGCGGCGGCGGCCACGCCATGCACCTTGGCGATCACCGGCTTGGGGCAATGCACCACCGACAGCATCAGTTTGCAGCATTGCGCCATGAGCGTCTGGCGCGCCTCGGTGGTCTGGAGGGAGGTTACTTCCTTCAGATCATGGCCGGCGCAAAAGCCGCGTCCCGCGCCTTCGATGATCACCACGCGGGCGGCCGGATCGCCGGCGATGCCATCGATCTCGTCCTGCAACGCTTGCATCAGGCCGCTGGACAGACTGTTGAACGCCTGGGGCCGGTTCAATGTCAGATGCACGATGCCGGCGCCCCGGTCCCGGCGCAATAAAATGCCGCCCCCCGCCGTCTCGGATGCTTCCGCCGTCATGCTCCGTCTCCCTGCCTTGCGGTCTTCTTATAGCCGAGGCGGGGCGTTCTGTCACAAGGCGAACAGCGACCGTATCAATGAACCGCCGCGCCGCGCCGCCAGGCGCCGCCATAGATCGACGCCGCCGTGCCGAGGCCAAACACCACCATGCCGGCCGCCACGAAGACCGGCAATGCCCCGAAGCCAAGTTCGAAAACATGCACCGCCAGAAAGCCGCCGCCCGCTGTGACCAACAATCGCACGGCGGTGAAGGCGACAGGCCAGATGACCGTGCCCGCGCCTTGCGAGGCGAAATAGAGGGACAGGCCAAGGCCGTGAAAGGCATAGAACGGGCCAACGATGGTCAGGTAGGCGGTGGCGGCCATAAGCACGGCGGGCGTGTCGGTGAAGATGCCCGCCCAGGCCTCGGGCCACAGGGACGTGACGATGCCGATGGCGCCGGCGATTAGGGCCGCGGCGAAGCCGCCGGTCCATGCGATCCGGTGCGCCCGCGCCAATTGGCCGCCGCCGATATTGGCGCCGACCATGGCGATCAGAGCCGCGCCGATACCGAAAATAATCGGGATCAGCAGAAATTCCAGGCGCGAGGCGATGCCGAAGCCGGCCAGCGCCGCATCGCCGAAGCGGCTGATCAGGCCGGTCAGTATGATTACCGTGGCCACGGTGAGCACCGGACTGAGGCTGGCAACGGCACCGACGTCCAGGATTTCCCTGAACAACTCCCAACGCGGCCGGGGGAGCGCGAGCGGCAAGCGTAGTCCACCATCTTCGTCGCTGACGGTGGAAAGGCGATAGACCATGAATGTGGCGGATGCGGCCAGGGCGGCCAGGGCGCCCCAGGCAACACCGGCTATTCCAAGGGAGGGAATGGGACCCCAGCCCAAAGTCAAAACGGCACTGAGGGGAATTTGCAGGGCGGCGGCCAGAAACATGGCGAGGGCCGGCGTTTTCATATCGCCCGATCCGCGCAGGATGCTGCTTAGGGCATTGGCCAGCCACATGACAAAACCCCCAACCAAGGCAACGTCCGAATAGGCGATTGCCGCCGCCAGAGTTTCGCCTCTACCGCCCAGAAAGGCATAGAACGCCGGGCCAAAAAACAGATATGCAAGGGCGAACAATGCACTGCCCGCCAACGCGAGGAGCAAGGCATGCCAGCCGAGATCCTCCGCCTTGCGGGTCTGCCCGGCGCCCACCGCCCGCGCCACGGCGGCGGCCATGGCACCCCCCATGGAGCCGGCGGAGAGCATCATCATCAACATGAACATGGGATAGCCCAGCGCCAATCCCGCCAGGGCGGTGGTGCCGAGTTGGCCCACGAACCACATCTCCGCCACGGTGACGCCGCTGCCGAGCAGAAAGACAATGACGTTGGGCGCGGCAAGCCGGGCCAGAGTGCCGGGGATGGAGCCATTCAGCAGTCGCTCTACATTGCGGTGCCGTGGCGATGGCGGTTGTTGATCGGTTAGGGGAGTATCAAGCCTCGTGGCGTCCAGGGATCGGTTCATGGTCATTTCTCTTATTCTGTGTATATGCACATATTCGGGCAAATTTTTTTATTGGTCTTGAACCGCCCGCACCGTTGAATTCAGTGCGTCGATAAGACCACGCCAGCGGTCTTGTCCGAGTGCCGCGATCATATGGGATTGGGCCTGATCCCAATGGGGCAGGGATTGCCGAAGCGTGTCGCCGCCAAGCTTGGTAAGCGATAGGGTCTTGGCGCCCCGTGGGTTCGCCGTATCGACGGCAACGAACTGTTTATCCTCCAACGGACGGAGGTTGCGGATCAGGGTGGTGCGATCCATGGCCAAAATGTTGGCTAATTCTATTTGCCGTACCGGCCCGCGCGCGGACAGGGCGGCGAGTACCGTGAACTGGCCCGTCGTTAGCCCGGTCGACTTCAGTGCGTTGTCGTAAAATTGCGTGACGGCGCGGCTCGCCCGGCGAAGGCTGGCGCACGTGCACATGACAACTTTCAGGTCTTCGATGGCTTGGTTCAAGTCCCGTTGCTCGGTCATGATGTGTATATGCACATAAACGCGCGAATTGTCAATATTCAAACTTGAGATTATCCGTATTCAGGGCCAAACCGCCGGATGGCTGCCGAGCGGCATGGCGGGGCGGGACCAGCGGCAGGGCGTTTCGGACATTTGCGCGGCGTGACGCACCGCCGTCAACTTGCCAAATCCGGAATCCACCTGTTCCAGATAATCCTGAACATCGTCAAAGGCCAGATCCGCGCAGCCGGGACCGTCCGTGATTTGTCCAAGGCTTTGCAGCCAGCGTCCCGTGCGGGCCAGGGAGACCCTGATATGCCAACTGCCGCCCTCATTGGCCCGGCGCGCCAAGGTTGCCATGGCCGCCGCCGCCATGAAGTAGCCCGAGGCGTGGTCCAGGGCCTGGCAGGGCAGGGGCGTTGGCCTGTCCCTGCCGGCGGCCTCGGCCTCGGCATGATTGATGCCGCTGGCGGTCTGCACCAGGGAATCGAAGCCCCGGCGTCCCGACCAGGGGCCTTCATGGCCATAGGCGGACAAGCTCACGTAGATGATGCCGGGACGGATGGCCGCGACCTCTTCCGGCGAGAAACCCCAACGTCCGATACCGCCCGGCCGGTAACCCTGGACGAAGATATCTGCTTCGCCGATCAGGCTTCGCAGAGCGGCTTTGCCATCATCCTCGCTGAAATTTATATGCGTGGACAGTTTGCCGCGGCCGGCATCGGTGACCAGGGCGGCGACAAAGGGCAAATGCGGCGCGGTGACGCGCATGACATCGGCGCCGTGGGCCGCCAGGGTGCGTCCGCACACCGGGCCGGCGATGATCCGGGTCAGATCCAGTACCCGGATCCCCGACAATGGCCGCGCCGCCGCCTCCAGGGGTTGGGCCGGCCCATTGCCAATGCGTTCGACGGAGATCAAGGGTTGTTGATCCAATGCCTGGACCTGGGGGTGGGCTTGCCATTCCGCCGGCGTGCGCATCATCGTGGCGACCAGGCCCCGTTCGGCGGCGGCGTCCTCGAAATCCTGGCCGGTCCATCTCCCAAGGGCGGCGGCGACCGCCTCGCGCTCATGGGCGCAGCCGAGGAGCTCCAGAACGCCGTCGCGGTGGTGGGGAAAATTCGTATGCAGGCGGACCCAGCGGCCATCGCCGGTCCGGTAGGTGCCGGCGATCTTGTCCCAAAGCTCCGGCGTTGGGCCGCCGTCAATGCGCAGATAGCGTTCGCTGCGGAATTCAACGGCCGCGTGACGCATGTCGCAGGCGATGGCCTGGCGCCGCCCGCCGCGCCGGTACCAGACCTCGCCGGCGGCCAGGGCGGCGACGGAAATGGCCGTCTGGGCCACGGTGCCGACCTTGAATGACGAGGGCAAAACCGGGTCCCGGCCGGTCAATTGCAGTTCATTCAGGCCGTCCAAGGGTAGCGCGATCTGGCCGCAAATGTCTTGCAGGGCATCCCGTGGTTCCATGGTCATTCATCCTCCCGCCGCCTGGGGGCAATATAGGGCATTTGGCGATTTTGGTTGCAACGGCTCCTTGCCGGAGGATTATGGGAGCAATCGAGCATATCCAGATGAGGAAAAAATGCCCCGCATACCCTACGCCGACGCCAACGATCCCAACCTTGATCCCGACGCCGCCGCTCTGCTGGTTAAATTACCGCCCTTGAACGTCATGAAGCTCATG
Organism: Alphaproteobacteria bacterium; assembly: GCA_046582595.1. GTDB lineage: Bacteria > Pseudomonadota > Alphaproteobacteria. The sequence continues at coordinate 4,896 of JAYGEB010000500.1, forward strand.
GCCCATGGCGGCAAGGCGTTCGGCGCCTTCACCCGCCTGGGCACGGCGCTGCTGTACAAGGGCAAGCTGGACCCCATTCTGCGTGAGATGGCCATCGTCCGGGTCGGTATTCTGTGCGGCGCCGCCTATGAAGTCTATCAGCATAAGCAAATCAGCCGTGATGTTGGCATGCCCGAGGACAAGCTCCGGGCCTTGAAGGTGGGTGCGGACGATCCCATTTTCGACGCCACCGAACGGGCCGTGCTGCGCCTGACCGATGACGTGGTGAAAAATATCAAGGCCTCCGACGAGACCTTTGCCGCCGCCGCCGCGTTGTTCGATCACCAAGAGATGGTCGAACTGATCATGTGCATCGGTTTCTACGTCATGACCTCGGCCTTCCTGGAAAATTTCGAGGTGGAGATCGAACCCGAAGAGCTGTTGAAGGGCATCTCCATGGCCACCAAGGGCGGTAAGCCGCGACCGTCTTCTGGCGCTTGATTGCCATCTTCGCAGGAAGTTTTATCTGTGTTATAGAATGCCGCCCTCGCCGAGGGAGGCGGTGTTTTCCGCTCGAATGCGGGCGTGGCGGAATTGGTAGACGCGCCAGGTTTAGGTCCTGGTGGCTTAACAGCCGTGGGGGTTCGAGTCCCTCCGCCCGCACCACGCTCCAGCCAGTTTCCGAAAACATTGCAACACGGCGATATTGCGGGCTGGCCATGGGGGCGGAATTATCCTACATGGGGCCGATTGAGACCAACCGAGAGACGAAGCGGGAAGCGTGATGCAAATTAGCGAAACCCTATCCGAGGGCCTGAAGCGCGAATATAGGGTGGTGGTCGCCGCCGCCGATATGGAGGCCAAGGTCACCGATCGCCTGACCGATCTGGCCAAGGAAGCACAGATGCCAGGCTTTCGTCCCGGCAAGGTGCCCGTCAAGATTTTGCGCAAAACCCATGGCCGGCGGCTTTTGGGCGAGGTGTTGGAGCAGGCCGTCAATGAGGCGACCACCGAAACCCTGGAAAAACACGAACTTACGCCGGCCATGCAGCCGAAAATCGAGGTGGTGTCGTTCGATGAAGGCGCCGACCTAGAATACACCATCCAGGTCGAGGTGATGCCGAAATTCGAACCCATGGATTTTGCGGCCCTGACCCTGGAGCGGGTGGTCGCCGAAATCGGCGATGGCGAGATCGACGAACGGGTCAAATCCCTCGCCGGGCAATTCAAGGAATTTACCGAGGCGGCCGAGGGGCAGGCGGCCCAGGACGGCGACACGGTGGTGATCGATTTCAAGGGCAGCGTCGATGGGGAATTGTTCGATGGCGGCACGGCCGAGGAACATAGCCTGGAATTGGGTTCGAATTCATTCATTCCGGGCTTCGAGGAGCAATTGGTGGGCCTCAAAAAAGGTGAGGAGAAAACCGTTGCGGTAACCTTCCCGGACGGCTACCAGACCGACGCCCTGGCCGGCAAGGAAGCCGAATTCGAGGTCACCGTGCGCGAGGTGAAAGTGCCCTTGCCCGTCGCGGTCGATGACGCCTTGGCTGAAAAGCTGGGCCTGGAAAATCTCGCCGCGCTGAAGGATGCGGTGCGGGAGCAGAGCGAAAAAGACTTTGCCCAGGTCTCCCGCGCCAAGCTAAAGCGCACGTTGCTGGACGCGCTGGCCGATGGGCACGATTTTGAAGTGCCGCCCTCGCTGGTCGAAGCTGAGTTCGAACAGATCTGGAAGCAGGTCGAGGAGGATTTGAAGCGGCAGGAAAAAACCATCGCCGATCTGGACAAGCCGGAAGAGGAAGCGAAAGCCGAATACCGCGATATTGCCGTACGGCGCGTGCGTTTGGGCCTGTTGCTGTCAAAAGTCGGCCAGGATAATAACCTGACCGTCAACCAGGATGAAGTAAACCGGGCGATGGCGGAACACGCTCAAAATTTCGCGGGTCAGGAACAGCAGATTTTCGAACTCTACCAATCCAACCCCGAGATGCGCGCGCAGTTGGAAGCGCCGATCATGGAAGACAAGGTTGTTGATTTTATCATCGAGATGGCCCAAGTGAACGAAAGCAAGGTCAGTATCGAAGAGCTGTTGGCCGAGGCGAATGAGGACGATGACGAAACCCATGACGAAACTAATGACGATGCCGGCGCCGAAGAGCAGGCCGAAAGCGCCGCCAAAGCGCCGGATAAATAATCAACTAGAGAAATTTTCAATAAACCGAGGCCGCTTTCGCGACCGAAGTGATTGATTCAATTGCTCTATTCTTAAGAGTCTGAGCGCATTTTCTTCGAATGCGCTCTAGCCAGATGAGGCGGTGAAGCCAGATGAGCGATCCCAACGATATCTACATGAACACGCTGATCCCCATGGTGGTGGAGCAGACAAACCGGGGCGAGCGGTCCTATGACATCTATTCCCGGCTGCTGAAGGAACGGATCATCTTTTTGGTTGGGCATGTGGGCGATGAAATGGCTTCGGTGATCACGGCGCAGCTATTGTTTTTGGAAGCGGAAAGCCCAAAAAAAGATATCTTCATGTACATTAATTCACCCGGTGGCGTGGTGACGTCGGGTTTGGCGATCTATGACACCATGGGTTATATCCGTCCCGATGTCTCGACCCTGTGCACCGGGCAGGCCGCCTCCATGGGCTCTTTGCTGCTGACCGCCGGCGCGCCGGGTAAGCGTCTCAGCCTGCCGAATGCCCGTATCATGGTGCATCAGCCGTCGGGCGGCTTCCAGGGCCAGGCCACGGATATTGAGATCCAGGCCCGGGAGATCGTCGAGCTGCGGGCCCGCCTGAACGAGATTTATGCGGAACACACCGGGCAGGATCTTGGATTTATCGAAAAAGCCATGGACCGGGATACTTTCCTGACGGCCGAGAAAGCCAAGGATTTCGGGCTGATTGACGAAGTGGTTCAAAAACGTATCGTCGAGGAAGATGACGATGAGAATGGCGCGGCGGATGCCGGTGAGGGCGATGGCAAATAGACCGGGGGCCTGGATCCCCCCGCTCGGTCCATGCCGTTGTTTTAACGAATTGTTGATCGCCCGAGCGTTATGATCCGTCCCATGTGGCGGCATGTCCGGAATGCCCTGGGCCCGCCAAATTGAGTTTCAGGCCGTGTGGCGACCGTCATTGACCCACTGCCGGGTCTCTGATACTGCGTTATGGGTACGGTTTTCGCATGACGTGGATAAAGCCAGATTTTTATGCCGCCGGATTGGCAGAAACCTCCGGTCCGTTCGGCAAGGTTGAGCAGGGGTAAATATGACGAAGCTTAGCGGCGGCGATTCCAAAAACACGCTGTATTGTTCCTTCTGCGGCAAAAGCCAACATGAAGTGCGCAAGCTGATTGCCGGCCCCACCGTGTTCATCTGCGATGAATGCGTTGAATTATGCATGGATATTATCCGCGAAGAGAATAAATCCACTCTGGTCAAGTCGGATGACGGGGTGCCCACGCCGCAGGAAATTTGCGATGTCCTGGACGATTACGTCATCGGGCAGACCCATGCCAAAAAGGTGCTTTCGGTGGCGGTGCATAACCACTACAAGCGCCTGAACCACAGTAGCAAGAACAACGATGTTGAAATCGCCAAATCCAACATCCTGTTGGCCGGTCCCACCGGTTGCGGCAAGACCCTGCTGGCCCAGACCCTGGCGCGCATCATCGACGTGCCCTTCACCATGGCCGACGCCACGACCCTGACGGAAGCGGGTTATGTGGGCGAGGACGTGGAGAACATC
>JAYGEB010000504.1:0-3702 GCA_046582595.1 Alphaproteobacteria bacterium
CCATTGCTGGAAACCGGCGCCGTGCGCCCGGTCATGGATCAAAGCTTTGCACTGGCCGAGGCGGCCGCCGCCCATCGCCGCATGGAAGGCGGTGAACATATCGGCAAGATCGTCCTGACGGTTTAGACTTTTTTCGCTCACGCTCGTGCGCAAGAGCGCACCGCTCCGCGCGGGCGGCGCATAAGCGCCGGGCTGCCGTCGCAGCCTTGTCCGCGCAATTCGATACCGAAAATGGTCTAGGTGGTCAGCCAGCCGAACTGTTGCGGCTTGCGGCCGGCCTCGGGGTGCAGCACGACGTTGACCAGGGCCGGGCCGTCGTGGGCCTTGGCCTGTTCCAGAACGCCGGCCAGATCCTTTGGATCTTCCACGAAGAAGCCCTTGCCTCCGAAAGCTTCCATCATCAGGTCATAGCGCGCGCCGATGGTCAGCACGCCGGGCGGCAGGGGCCCATCGGTGGGGAATTCCGCGATACCCTTGCCGATGCCGCCGTTGTTCAGGACGACGATCTTGATGGGCAGGTTGTGGCGGCAGGCGGTCTCGATCTCCATGCCGGAAAAACCGATCGCCGAGTCGCCGGAGACGGAGATGATGGGGCGGTCGGGATGCACGGTGGCGGCGGCGATGGCGAAGCCCATGCCGATGCCCATGGTGCCATAGGTGCCGGCATCCAGGCGCAAGCGGGGCGCGGCGTTGGGCAATTGGGTGCGCCCGATATCCATGGTATTGGCGCCCTCGCCGATAATTACCGCGTCCTCCGTGGCCCAGGCGCTGATGTCCTTCAGGGCCCGGTAATAATTCGTCGGTGCCGATTCATCCTCGATCATGGGCTGCACGGCCTTGGCATTGGCCTCGGCCTTTTCGCCGATCGCCGCCATCCAGTCGGAGCCGGCGGGGAAGAACCATTGACGCTGTTCCAGGGCCGCGTTGAGTTGCCCGACAATGGCCTTGCCGTCGCCCACCAGCGCAACTTCAGTTGGACGGTTGTTGCCGATGGCCTCGGGCGAGATATCCAGTTGCACGATGCGGACATCCTTGTTGAAGCGCGGCGGCAGGCCGTAATGCATGATCCAGTTCAGCCGCGCGCCCATCAGGAATATGACGTCGGCCTCCTTCAAGGCGTGGCTGCGCGCCGCGCCGACCGAAAGCGGATGGCGGTCATCCATCACGCCCTTGCCCATTGGCGAGGCGAGGAACGGCAGCCGCGTGCGCTCGATAAAGGCGCGGACCTCGTCCTCGGCCCGGCTCCAGGCCATGCCCTTGCCGATAATGACCAGGGGCCGTTCGGCGGATTCCATGGCGTCAAGCGCCGCCTCGACATTTTCCGGCAGCGCCTGCATGCGCGGCGGCTCCGGGATCGTGGCCATCATCTGGACCTCGTCCTCCTCGACTTCGCCCTGAATGATGTCGTCGGGCATGTCCAGATAGGCGGCGCCGGGACGGCCGTAGATGGAATGGCGCACGGCCTGCTCCACATAGAACGGCACCCGGTGGACATGTTCGACGGCGTGGGCATATTTGCAGAACGGCGAGGCGATCTGTACCTGGCGCTCTTCCTGGAAGCCGCCCATGCCGTTTTGATAGGTCGGCGAGGCGCCGCCGATCATGATCATGGGCCAGCAGTTTTGTTGCGCGTTGGCCAGGCCCGCCAGGCCATGCACCACGCCGGGGCCGGACACCGTCAGGCAGGCGCCGGGGCGCCCGGTCAGGTAGCCGGCGGCTTGGGCGGCATAGGAGGCCGATTGCTCGTTGCGCATGCCGATATACTTGATGCCGACTTCCTGCGCGGCGGCAGCGATGGGCTGCACGGGAAACCCGACGATCCCATACATGAACTCCACGCCCTGCTGCTTCAAACTCCGCGCCATCAGCATGGCGCCCGTGACCTTACCCATTCTCGACTCCTGTTTTTCTCGTTTCTGGTACGCTCCGTCACTCCCGCGAAGGCGGGAGTCCATGGCAGACATGGATTCCCGCGAAGCCTGTCCTCGCGAAGGCGGGGGCGGGAATGACGGGGCTGTTTCGTATCTACGCCTTTGCTTCCATCTCTAAATCAACGATCAAATGACCTGGCGTTCGCGCATGTCCTTGACCTCATCGGCGGAATAGCCGAGCCAGTCGCCGTAGATCGCCTCGTTATCGGCGCCCAGCAGGGGCGAGGAGGTGACCGGGACATGGCTGTCCGACATCTTCAGCGGCCAGCCCGAGACGATAACCTCGCCGCGCTGGGGATGATCGATCTTGTTCATGATGCCGCGGGCATGCAGATCCGGGTCATGCATCAATTCATAGGTATTGTACACCGCGCCGCAGGGCACGCCGGCGCCGGCTACCGCCGCCATCACCTCGTCCTTGGTGTGTTGCATGGTCCATTCGGTAATCGCGCCGTTGACCACTTCCCGCGCCTTGTACCGGGCGCCGGGGCTTTGCAGATCGGGATCGTCGATCATGTCCTCGCGCCCGATGATGCGGGCCAGGCGGCGCCAATGGTCCTCGTTGGCGCGGGAGGCGAAAATGTAGCAATAGTCGTCCGCCCCGCCCGGCTTGCAGGGAAACAGGCCGCCCGGCGCGGAGCCGACAATTTCGTTGCCGATGCGCGGCATGGCGCTGTCGAAGGGCACCTGCTTGGACATCGGCGTGCGGCAATAGTTCAACATGGCGTCGCGCATGGCGATCTGTATGTGCTGCCCGCGGCCGGTGGAATGGCGCTGGAACAGGGCGCCCAGGATACCCATGGCGCACAGCATGCCGGTGCCGGTGTCGCCAATGGTCGGGCCGGGCCTGACCGGCGGCCCCCCCGGCTCGCCATTCACGGCCATGGTGCCGCCCGTGGCCTGGGCGATCATATCAAAGGCCAGGTAATTGGCGTGCGGGCTGTCCGGCGAAAAGCCCTTGATCTGGGCGAAAATAATGCGCGGGTTGATCGCGCTCAAGCGCTCATAATCAAAGCCCAATCGGGCGAAGGTGCCCGGCGCCATGTTTTCGATCACCACGTCGGCACCCTCGATCAACTTGACCAGCAGAGCCTTGCCCTCTTCGGATTTCAGATTGCAGGTGATGCTGCGTTTATTGAGATTGAAATACAGGAAATAGTTGGCGTCCATGTCCGGCTTGTCGGTGAAGCTCCACCGGCCCGGCTCGCCGCGTTTCGGCTCCTCCACCTTGACCACGTCCGCGCCCATCCAGGCCAGCGCCTCGGTGCAGGATGGCCCCGCCTCGAACTGGGTCAGGTCGATCACCTTGACGCCGTGCAAGGCGGGCTGAGATTCGGATACCGTGGTGCCGTTCATGGCCGTCTTCCTTCTTGCGCTACAGGGAATGATTGCATCAAGGCTGGCAATTGGGGAGAATTGCCGGTAACTCGGATTTGCCATTATTATAAACACAGGAAGCGGAACCTCGCATGAGATATCTTCACACCATGGTTCGGGTAAGCAATCTGGATGACACCCTGCATTTTTTCTGCGACCTCCTCGGCATGGTCGAAACCCGCCGCACGGAAAGCGAAAAGGGCCGTTATACCAACATCTTCCTCGCCGCCTCCGGTGACGAGGCCGCCGCCCGCGAGAACAAGGCGCCGGTGGTGGAATTGACCTATAGCTGGGATCCGGAAGATTACCGGGGCGGACGGAATTTCGGCCACCTGGCGTTTCAGGTCGATAATATCTACGAAACCTGCCAGAGCCTGATGGACGCCGGCGTCAC
>JAYGEB010000053.1:0-16251 GCA_046582595.1 Alphaproteobacteria bacterium
CGCCGCGGCCCGGTCCAGGCCCAGCAACAACGGTGGTGGCGAGGGCTGCGAAGACGGTCCGGCATTCCCCTCCGGCGCCGCGAATAACGGCAACCAAAGGCCGCCCGGAACATTCCTGCCCAGGGCGTTCAGCAGGCCGAACAACCTGATGGCGCGTTGGTACCTTTCCGCGCCGTCATTTGCAACCTCTCCCTGCCACCAGCCGGCCAAAACATTTTCCATGATCGGGTCCAGGTCGGGATCGGTCTCCTCCCCCGTTCGGACATAGAGCAGGGGCGCGAGGCTCAGCATGGCCGCCGCGGCGTCGGCCTGACCATCCCGGGCCGGTTCGATCACCGCCATCAACCAGGCCCGGGCGGCTTTTCGATCCCCAGCCGCCAGAAGCGCGCGCCCGGCGGGCGCGGCGAACCAGGCCCATTTGGCATCGGGGCGGATCGCGCGGGTCTGCGCCAGGTTGACGCGGACGGCGGTCATATAACGGCCACTGCGCCGGCCATTGCGCCAAGCCGCCGCCAAGGCCCGGGCCCGGCCCGCTACCTGGTCATCGATCTGGGTAATCTGATAAAGAATGGCGGCGGCCGAGGGGCCGGGTTGGGTTTCCGCCAAGGCAATGGCGTCGGCTGCCTGTTCGGCGGAAAACGGCACGCTGGCATAGACCCGGCGCAAGACATCCGTGCTCAAGGTGCCCATGGTTTCCGCCCGTTCGGCGGCCTCCAGCCGCAAGGCCAGCGAGGCATTGGGCGAGGTCGCGATCGCCCGGACCACGGCCGGAGAGGCCCCTTGCAGCGCATCCTCCGGCACCGCCCGACGCGCCGTTCGCAACATGGCGAGATGCAACGGCTCGGCCCGGGCCATCTGCGCCAACGGCTCGCCCTCGCCGCTGCTCAATCCCGCCAGCAGGGTAAAATAGGTTTCGTCCTCGACACCATTTTCATACAGCAGTTGCTCGTACAATTCGACCTGAGCGGTTTTACCGTCAATCGCCAGGCAAAAAGCCACGATCTTCTGCCAGATTGCTTCCCCGCCGCCGCCGTCATTGTCGGCGCCAAGATAGTTGCGGGCCAGGCGGCAGGCTTTACGCACATTGCCGTTGAGCAACTCCCCTTCCACGCGGACACGGGCATAGACCTTGTTTGCCATGGTCAGCGGGGAAAACTTCAATAAACGCGCGACGGCGTCCGAATCACCGGCCGCGGCGAGACGTTCAATGCGCGCGGCGGCGAGGGCGCGGCCATCACGATCCCGGCCCTGGCCCTCCTCCTTGCCATCGCCGCCGCCGGCAACATTGTCCGCGGGCGGCAGGGCCGTCGATATCAACAGCCGCCGGCGCAACGACTGCGCCACGGGCGAGGCGGTCGCCACGGGCAGGCGCGGCAACAGCGCCATGACCAAGGCCAAGGGCGTCCCCGCCCACATGTCATGGCCAAAGCCGCCCTCGGCCGCGTTCAGCAAGCCGATGGCCGAAACCTTGGCCAGCCCCAGGTTCCGGACCTGAATGCCTTTTGCCGGGTCATTGTCTTTGCCATTGCTCTTGGTTTTGCCATTGGCTTTGTCCTTGGCCGCTCCCCGAACCACCGGCTTTGCGGTTGGGACCGCCTTGGGCCGCGCCGGCCGCAAGGACCGGGGCGCCCGCACCTTGCGCCGGGCGCGTTCTTCCATCTGCGCCGGCGTCAGCGCCCGTCCCGTCTTGGGGTCGAGCCGCAGCTCCAGCGATCCCGGCTGGTTTCCGGAGCGCCGCCGCGGCGGCGCCACCGCTTCAGGACCCTTGACGATGCTTGGACGTTTACTGACCGGCGCCGGTCCAACGGTGACACTGGGCAGTTCCTTCACCTCGCCCCGCGGCTGCGTCTGGGCGAGAGCCGGCCCCTGCCAAATCACGGGCGACAGCAACAATGCCGCCAGCATTGACAGCGGCCTAGCGGGGGAAACGATCATCGGCCAAAACTTTGTGCACGGGGGCGCTGGGGGCCGGGATTTCCCACGCAGCCAGAAAAGTGGCGCCACCCGCCAGCAACAGCACCACGAAGGCAATGAGAATCAGGGACAAATTTTTCATCGAATACTGCGGATCGGTCCTATAATTGTGCGATTTTCCAGCGTGGATGCGGCGAAGGAGGACAGCAGAGCTGTTGTTTGTTAGACTGTGAATGTGGCAAAACTTAGTCCATACAGGCGCCAACTTATATATTGCGCGCCCGCCTTGCAACGACACCGGACGCGGGACCGGACCATGATCTCCGGGATATCCAATGTCCATGCCCGGAATCGGGATGGAAAACGCCGAAGACATCGCCATGTACATACCTCATGAGTGAGACCCTTGACCCCGCATTGGACCGAGGCATCGTTCTTGTCGGCCTGATGGGAGCGGGTAAATCATCCGTCGGCCGGCGTCTGGCAAAACGCCTGGGCCGATCATTTTTCGATGCGGATCAGGAGATTGAAAGAGCGGCGGATTGCAGCATTGATGAGATTTTTGCCCGCCATGGCGAAGCGGCGTTCCGCGCCGGTGAACGGCGTGTCATCACCCGTCTGTTGCGCGGCCCGCCGCATATTTTGGCGACGGGCGGCGGCGCCTTCATGGATTCCGAGACGCGGTCCGCCATTCGCCAGAACGGCATATCCGTCTGGCTGCGGGCGGATCTGGATGTCTTGTTGGAAAGGGTCTTGCGCCGTGACAACCGGCCGCTGTTGAAACAGGGCGACCCGCGGAAGATATTGAGCGCTCTGATGGCGGAACGCGAGCCCATTTATGCCCGCGCCGACATTACCGTATCCTCCGGTCCGGGCCCGCACGAAGACGTTGTGGAACAGATCGTCTCGGCTTTGCGGAACCACGTTGGGGCCGGCACCGGGGGTCCGGGCCGATGACGGCGCGGCGGGACGTCGCGACGGTGCGGGTCGAGTTGGCCGACCGGTCCTACGACATCATCATTGGCGAAAACCTTTTGGCCGACGCCGGAACCTATTTGGCGCCCGTGCTGGCGCGGCCCAGGGTGGTGATCGTCAGCGATGACGTGGTGGCCGGGCTGCATCTGGCGCCGCTGCGGGCGTCCCTAGACGCCACCGGCATTCGGAACGATGCCATCATCGTGCCCCCTGGGGAAAGTTCGAAGAGTTTCACCCAGTTGCAATCATTGCTGGACCGTCTGTTGGACCTCAGGATTGAGCGGCGGGATACCATTTTGGCCCTGGGCGGCGGCGTGGTGGGCGATCTGGCGGGATTTGCCGCCGCCATTCTGCGGCGGGGTGTGGATTTCGTGCAACTGCCCACGACTTTGCTGGCCCAGGTCGACAGCTCGGTCGGCGGCAAGACGGCCATCAATGCAGCGCAAGGGAAAAATTTGATCGGCGCCTTTCACCAGCCCCGTCTGGTGCTGGCCGATATCACCGCCCTGGCCAGCCTGCCGGAGCGGCAGTTGCGCGCCGGCTATGGCGAAGTGGTCAAATACGGTCTGATCGGCGATTTCGGCTTTTTCGAGTGGCTGGAAGAGCATGGCGGCGCGGTCCTGTCGGGCGACCGGGAGGCGATCGGCCATGCCGTCGCCGTTTCCTGCCGCGCCAAGGCGGCGATCGTCGCCCGTGACGAGCGGGAGAGTGGCGAGCGGGCCCTGCTGAACCTGGGCCACACCTTCGCCCACGCACTGGAGGCGGAGGGAGGTTATGACGGCCGCCTATTGCATGGCGAGGCGGTTTCGGTGGGGCTGGGCATGGCTTTTGATCTCTCGACCCGGTTGGGCTTGTGTCCGCGCCAGGAGACGGAACGGCTACGGCGCCATCTTCTGGCCATGGGATTGCCGGCCGGGGTGGAACAAATCGGCCTGCCGGGGCTGACGGCGGAGGTGATGATGCAGCATATGCGGCAAGACAAGAAGGTCGCCGACGGCCGCCTGACATTCGTGCTGGCGCGCGGCATCGGCCGTGCCTTCATCGAAAAGAACGTGGCGGAGGAAGCGGTGATGGAGATGCTGGCGTCCGCGTTGCCTTCCGGTCCGGCTGCATAAGGGACGAACGCGCATGGACGGCGAAATATTGTTTTCCATTGTTGGCGTGTTGGTGCTGCTGGTGTTGTCGGCGCTGTTTTCGGGCACTGAAACCGCCCTGACGGCGGTCTCCCGGGCCCGCATGCATCAAATGGAACGCCGCGGCGTGCGCCGCGCCATTCAGGTCAACCGTCTGATTGCCCGGCCCGAGCGCCTGATCGGCGCCATCCTGCTGGGCAACAATCTGGTGAACATCCTGGCCTCGGCCCTGGCCACTTCCGTTCTAATCGCTCTGTTCGGAAAGGTCGGCGTGGCCTATGCCACGGCGATCATGACGGTCCTGGTGGTGATCTTCGCCGAGGTGCTGCCCAAGACTTACGCCTTGAACCGGCCCAACCGCACGGCCTTGGCGGCGGCCCCGGTCGTCGGTCCGATCGTCCTTGCGTTGGGACCGGTGGCGGATTTGATCCAGGCCGTGGTCAGGGGGATCCTGTCGCTGTTCGGCGTGCGCTTGCGGGGCAGGGACGAGACGGCGAATGCCTCGGAAGAATTACGCGGCGCGCTGGCGCTGCATGCCCGTGACGGCGCCATGATGAAGAGCGACCGGGATATGCTGGATGGCGTCCTGGACCTTTCCGATGTGGAAGTGTCGGAAATCATGGTCCATCGCAAGAATATGATCATGATGGACGCCGGCCGCCCGGCCCGCGAGATTGCCGAGGAACTGCTGGCCACGCCCTACAGCCGGGTACCCTTGTGGCGGGACGATACGGATAACATCATTGGCGTGCTGCATGCCAAGGATCTGCTGCGGGCCATCAGCGCGGCGCAAAATGACGCCGCGGCCGCGCCCGGCCTGCAAAGTCTGTGCCGGGAACCCTGGTTCGTGCCTGAAACAACGTCACTGATCGAACAATTGAACGCTTTCCGCGCGCGGCGGGAACATTTTGCCCTGGTGGTCGATGAATATGGCGCCCTGATGGGCATGGTGACGCTGGAAGATATTCTGGAGGAGATCGTCGGTGATATCAGCGACGAGCACGATGTCAGCCGATCCGTGCCCGTGCGGCGCGAGGCGGGCGGCAGCTACATGGTCGAGGGCGTGGTCACGGTGCGGGATCTGAACCGCGATTTCGATTGGGAACTGCCCGAGGACGACGCCGCCACCATCGCTGGCCTGGTTATTAATATCGCCCGCCGCATTCCAGATATCGGCGACCGCTTCGAGCTGAATGATTTTTCCTTCGAGGTATTGCGGCGCCTGCGCAATCAAGTCACCGCCGTTCGCATCCGCCCGCCCCCGGTCAAAAACAAATAGCCGCGGCAAGAGCAATTTTCAAAGTATCGCGGTCGCCGGGGCGGCCCGGCGATTCAACATTAGTTGAAAATGTTCTAGCGGGCGATGGCGCGGTAGTAACCGAGAATAAAGACTCGAAGCTCCGAAGTGAAATTGGCGCCACCGGCAATATCATTGGCGTCCCCACCATAGCTGGCCCTGTAAACCTCGGTGCAGATTTGATTGATATTCTTTTTGGTCCTGACACAGATTTCGATCAGGGCATCCCACATCTCCGGCTCTAACTTGATAGATGTGCGGCGTCGGCCAATCCGGATATTGCGGCGGCTCCCGCCCGCCGGGTGACCGAATCCAATGCATGTTTCCTGGGACATGGATTCATCCTTGTATTTGGTGGTCCATAGCCGCGATATAAAACCACAAAGAGAATTGCATTGCAATATCTCGATAATACTGGTGAATTCAATAAAAACAACAACTATAACACTTTTAGAGTTGTAATTATATCTCTCTCTTGTCCTCGTCGTCGGTCATCGCCCGTATGGATAGCGCATGTATCGGCCCGGCCAACTCCTGGGCAAGCGCTTCATTGACCAGACGCTGGCGGGCCAGACGGCTCATGTCCTGAAAAATTTCCGCCACGATAACCACGGCGAAATGGCTTTCCCCGCCTTCGCGGGCGCCGGCGTGGCCGGCATGCAGATGCGATTGATCCTCCACTTCGAGGCGGAGCGGATTTAACGCCGCCTTCAGTTTCTCTTCAATTGTCGCCATTACCGACATGATGTTAGCTCCCAGTTATCCGTGCTGTCCGTTTGATCGCGATGTTCCGCGCCGGCGCTATTGAAAGCGGCGCGCGGGTTCAGCATACTCAATTCGTGGCTAGAACCAAGAACGACATACCGGTCTCCAAGACCCGGGTGGACGAGCCGTCCGGAACCCCAAGCCGCACCTGCGATTTCGCCGGGTGCCAGGCCGAGGCCGATCACCGTGCGCCGAAATCCAAGACCAACCTGGATGAATTCTATTGGTTCTGTCTGGAACATGTCGCGGCCTACAATCGTAGCTGGGATTATTTCACCGGCATGGACCAGGACGAAATCGAGAAGTTCCGGACCGAGGCGGTGACCGGCCACCGCCCGACCTGGAAGCTGGGGGAACGGGGCTACAAGGCCTGGGCGAACGGCCGGGTGCGTGATCATCACGGCATGTTTGTCCACCCAGACGGCGGGCCGGCGGCAAGAAAATTCGTTCCGAAATTTACCAAACGGCAACGCCGCGATCTGGCTCAACTGGACTTGGATGAAACGGCAAACTTGCAAGACATCAAAATGCGTTATAAGCAACTGGTAAAACGTTTTCACCCCGATGCAAATGGCGGCGATAAGCGGGTCGAAGAGCGCTTCAAATCCATTAGTGAAGCGTATAGCAATCTGATGTCCTCGGACCTGCCGCAAGGTTAGGGTGCGGATATTTGGTTGTGGCATTCCGATCGGCGCCGAAACGCTAGTAACAACGCAAGCTACAGGATTCCCCAACCATGACGCTGATTTCCACCGCCGATGATACATCGGTCCACCCCCTCGACCGGCCCGACACGACGTGCGGCGTGCGCGAAACCTTTGGCCTGGATAGCGATATGGAAGTGCCGGCCTTTTCCCAGAGTTCGGAATTGGTGCCGGATTTTGACGAGCCCTATCAGTTCGACCATGAGACCACCATGGCCATCCTCGCCGGCTTTTCCCATAACCGGCGGGTGATGATCCAGGGTTATCACGGCACCGGCAAATCAACCCATATCGAGCAGGTCGCCTCGCGCCTGAACTGGCCCTGTATCCGGGTTAATCTGGACAGCCATATCAGCCGGATCGATCTGCTGGGCAAGGACGCGATTGTCTTGCGGGATGGCAAACAGGTCACCGAATTTCGCGAAGGCATCCTGCCCTGGGCCTTGCAGCATCCCTGCGCCCTGGTGTTCGACGAGTACGATGCCGGCCGTCCGGATGTCATGTTCGTGATCCAACGTATCCTAGAGGTCGACGGCAAAATGACGCTGTTGGATCAAAACCGGGTGATCCGGCCGCACCCCAGCTTCCGCCTGTTCTCCACCACCAATACCGTGGGTCTGGGCGATACCACGGGGCTGTACCACGGCACCCAGCAGATCAACCAGGGCCAGATGGACCGTTGGAGCATCGTCACCACCCTGAACTACCTGTCCCATGACGCCGAGGTTCGCATTGTCACCTCCAAGGTTCCCGATTGGGCCGACGATGAGGGGCAGAAGAATATTAATTGCATGGTTTCGGTCGCCGATCTGACCCGTTCGGGCTTCATGAACGGCGATATCTCAACCGTGATGTCGCCGCGCACGGTGATCACCTGGGCCGATAATGCGCGGATCTTCAATGATCTGGCCTTCGCTTTCCGGCTCAGTTTCCTGAACCGCTGCGACGAGATGGAGCGGCCGTTGGTGGCGGAATATTATCAACGCTGTTTTGGGCAGGAACTGCCCGAATCCGCCGCCAACATTCAAATGAGCTGAATTCCAGGCGATGATGAAGCCCGAAAATCCGGTCGAGCCGTTCAAACGCGCCGTAACGGCGGCCGTCCGCGCCATTGCGCGCGACAACGAGCTGCTGGTCAATTTTGGAGCCGAGGGCACGGCGACGGGAGCCGGCCGCAACCGCCTGCCGACGCCAAGCCGGGAATTGGGCCAGGAAGAGGTCGCCCATGTCAGGGGCAGCGGCGATGCCTTGGCCTTGTGGCATCGCCATCATGACAACCGCCTGCACGCCCTGAACCAGCCCAAGGGCGCCACCGCCCGCGCCGTGTTCGAGGCGGCGGAGCAGGCCCGCGTGGAATCCATCGGCTCCAAACGCATGATGGGCGTATCCGCCAATCTGGACGCCATGCTGGAGGAACGCTGCCGCGCCAGGGGCTATGCATCCGTCAAGGATCCGGGCGAGGCGCTTTTGCCGGAAGTGGTCGCCCTGCTGGTGCGCGAACAGTTGACCGGCAAGGAACCCCCCGCGGCGGCCAAGGCGATGGTTGAGCATATCCGTCCCTGGGTCGAGGAAAAGGCCGGCGATGACCTGAAGAACCTGACCGGCAATATTACCGATCAAAATGCCTTTGCCAAAATGACCCGGAAGCTGATCGCCGATTTAGATCTGGGCGATGAAGACGGCACGGACTCAGACGATCTGGAAGACAGTCCCGACAATGAAGAAGAGGAAATGGCCGACGGCGAGGGCGAGGGCGAGGGCGGCGAGGGCGAAGCCGATGACGGCGGCGACCCGGAAGGCTCCGACAGCCAGGACGGCGCGGCCGATGGCGATTCGGATGCTGATTCCGAGATGGAGGCGGAGGACGCCGATGCCATGTCGGGCAGCGAGGAGCCGGGCCGCGGCCGGCGGCAGTGGCGTCCGGGAGACATGCTGCCGACAAATCCGAACGAGCCGCCGTACCGGTTTTTCTCCGACGAGTTCGACGAAATCATCGACGCCACTGAATTGTGCGATCCGGAGGAACTGGGCCGCCTGCGGGCCTATCTGGATCAACAGCTCTCCAACATGCAGGGCGTCGTCGCCCGCCTGGCCAACCGCCTGCAGCGGCGCCTGATGGCGAAACAGAACCGCAGTTGGGATTTCGATCTCGAAGAAGGCATGCTGGATGCCGGCAAGCTGGCCCGCGTGGTCACCAATCCGCTGTTGCCGCTGTCATTCAAGATGGAGCGGAACATGGATTTCCGCGACACCGTGGTGACGATTTTGATCGATAATTCCGGTTCCATGCGGGGCCGGCCAATCACCGTGGCGGCCATGTGCGCCGATATTCTGGCCCGCACCCTGGAGCGGTGCAATGTGAAGACCGAAATTCTGGGCTTCACCACGCGGGCCTGGAAGGGCGGGCAGAGCCGTGAAAAATGGCTGCGCGAAGGCAAGCCGGCGGCGCCGGGGCGGCTCAACGATTTGCGCCACATTGTCTACAAAAGCGCCGATTCGCCCTGGCGCCGGGCCCGCCGCGGCCTGGGCCTGATGATGCGCGAGGGCCTGTTGAAGGAGAACATCGACGGCGAGGCGCTGATCTGGGCCCATGGCCGTCTGGTCTACCGGTCGGAACAGCGGCGCATCCTGATGGTCATTTCGGACGGCGCGCCGGTGGATGATTCCACCCTATCGGTCAATGCCGGCAACTACCTGGAAAAGCATTTGCGCGCCGCCATTGCCTGGATCGAGGACCAATCCCCCGTGGAATTGATCGCCATCGGCATCGGCCATGACGTCACCCGTTACTACCAGCGCGCGGTGACCATCGTGGATGCGGAACAATTGGGCGGCGCCATGATGGATAAGCTGGCGGAACTGTTCGATGAAGATACCGCCAAGGCATCCGGTCCATCGCGCCGGGTTGCCTGATCCGGCCATGGCATGTCCGCCCGGCTGAAATTCCTTACCGTTCTCGCCGCCCTGTTGGGCCCGGCATTGGCGGGTTGCGGTTTGCCGGGATTGACCGCTTCGGCGGGTTCAAAATCCGGTCCCATCCGGATTGAGACGCAACAGATTTACCTCAATCCCGAGCAGCCGGACCAAAACATGATTGGCGTGCTCGAATACCGCGGCGGCCTGGCGCTGAGCAGCAACACCGGCAACTTCGGCGGGCTGTCGGGCTTGAGCCTGTCGCCGGGGGGCGATGCCTTGATCGCGGTGACGGATCAGGGCGATCTGTTGCGCGCCAGGTTGCTGCACGACAAAAAAGGCTGGCTTAAGGGCCTGGGCGATGTTCGCCTGCACCGCCTGCGCGGCGTTGACGGCAAGCATTTGAGCCGGCGCGCCGACAAGCGTGATCAGGATGCCGAGGCGATTGAGCGCCTGGCCGGCGGCGGCTATCTGGTCAGCTTTGAAATTCGCCACAGAGTGCTGCGCTATGAAGGTTTGCGCGAGCGGCCCACTTTGTTCTCCATTCCCCCCGGTATCGAAGGAGCGCCCCGCAACGGCGGCTTGGAAGCCATGACCCCCCTGCCCGACGGCCGGATCCTGGTCTTGACCGAGAAGTTCCGTGCCAAGGGGAAAAATAAGGGCGACTATATCGGTTGGCTGCTGGATGCGGACGGCAAAAGCCTGGGCCGGGTCTATTGGCCGGGGTTCGGAATTTTCCGCCCCACCGATCTGGCCGCCCTGCCCAACGGCGATGTGCTGTTGCTGCAGCGGCGCTACACCGTCGCCGGCGGGCCTGGAATGCGGCTGTCGCAAATCTCTGCGGCGCGGATCAAGCCCGGCGCCCGTTTGCTGGACGTGGAACTGGCCCAGATGGCTCCGCCCCTGGCAGTGGATAATTTTGAAGGTTTGGCGGTCGTTCCCGACCCCGCGGGCGGCTGGACCGTCTATCTGCTGTCGGACGACAACTTCAATCTGCTGCAACGCACCTTGTTGCTACAGTTTCATCTGAAAAATTAGTGGATGACGCCGTTACGCCGGCGCCGGCGCCGCCTTGGCGACGGCGCGCTTCAGGCGGCGCGCCTTGAGCGAGAGCTGGCTATCCTTGGCATCCGCCAAATACGCATCCAGACCGCCCTTTTTCTCCACCGTGCGCAGGGCGTTGACACAAACCTTCAAGCGCACGGAGCGGCCCAGGGTTTCCGAATGCAGGGCAATGTCCTGAACATTTGGCAGAAACCGCCGCCGTGTCTTATTATGGGCATGTGAGACATTGTTGCCCGTCAACACGCCTTTTCCGCTAAGTTCGCAACGCCGCGCCATGACATCATCTTTCTATTGGTTCCGGCGGGGGAAATGCCGACGGAGCGGCGGTATTTAGGCAAACCTGCCACCAACGTCAAGTGTATTGGTGTAAAGCAGGCAGAAAAGAAAGTGAAATGGATATGTCCCTCGGTTCGCCGCGAAGTTTCCCGGATTTGCTGGATGCCTTCACCGCCGCCGTGCGCGCGGGCGACGGCGGCGCGTTCGGCGCCCTGTTCACGGAAGATGGCGTTTATGACGATGTTTTCTATGGCCTTTTCCGGGGGCGGGACGCCATCGCCGGAATGCTGGAAAACTTATTTCACCGGGACGGCGAAAACTTCCTCTGGCGCATGTACCAGCCATTGGATAACGGCGCCACCGGATACGCCCGCTGGCTATTCAGCTACGACTGCAAGTTGCCGCATATCAAGGGCCGGCGCATTTTCATGGACGGCGTGGGCCTGTTCCAACTGCGCGGCGGCCTGATCGCCCGTTATGAAGACGCCGCCCGCACCGCCGAACTGCTGCATCAGGTTGAAATGCCCGCCGACAAGCAAAAAAAGGTTGTCGGCAAAATGCTCGGACAACAAATGGCCAATCCGGACTGGGCCGAGCACCAAATTTGACGCGATACCGGCGCGCCGCGGGCTTCATCCGGTCACGGACCATTTGCGGCCAGATTGGACGATCGGGAAGACTGTATGACAACAACGCCGGCAACATCGTGTATTGAGTTGCGGGCGGCGGATTACCAGGGGATTGGATAATGGCGATTTTGGCAAGGACCTTGGGCGCGGTGCTGGTGATGGGAACACTGATGGCCGTGCCCGTCTCGGCCGCGCAAATTTGGACCCAGGTTAGGAATAAAGAGAACTGCATGGTCTGGAACAACGACAGACCGGCAAACGCCTTCGCTACATAGAGTGGCCAGTGCCATGGCGGCAAGGCGAATGGCAAGGGCGAGCTGTTTTGGCTCTTTTCCGATGCCTACGGCAACGGGAACGCGGCCCAGTATGTGGGCTCCCTGTGGGACGGCAAGCAACACGGGCAGGGCATATTGAGAGAGAAAGGCGATAAATACGAAGGTGATTGGAAAGACGGAAAACGGCACGGACAAGGCACTTTTCTATGGTCCAGCGGCCGGCAATACGAGGGTGAATGGAAAAACGGCACCTACCACGGTTACGGCGTTTCGGTGGGAACCGCCGGAGATCGGTATGAGGGTGATTGGGAAAACGGCATACGGCATGGGCAAGGTAAAATCGCGTGGCCGGGCGGCATTCAATATGAGGGCGGCTGGCGGAACGGCCAATTTCATGGACAAGGCGAGGCGGTTTGGGCGAATGGCGACAAATATTCCGGCATATGGAGAAACGGCCGACCGGCGGGCGGAACATTTGTCTGGGCGAACGGCGATAAATACGATGGCGAGTGGAGCGATGGCTACCGGCAGGGCCGCGGCGTGAAGATTTGGGCCAACGGCGATCGCTACGAAGGCCCCTGGCGGGAAGGCCTGGAGAGCGGTCACGGTGTTTTGACAAAATCGGACGGCGGAAAATACGAAGGCAATTGGAAAAAAGGCAAGCAAAGCGGCAAGGGCGCATCCGTCGAGGGCAACGGTGATAAATACGAGGGCGAATGGAAAGAAGGCAAGCCCCATGGCACCGGCGCAAAGGCCTGGGCCAACGGCGAAAGATACACCGGCAACTGGATAAACGGAAAACAGCACGGACAAGGGTCGGCGGTAGAGACGAACGGCGATACATACAAAGGCAAATGGCGGAACGGGCGCCGGGAGGGGCGTGGCATCTATACTTGGACCAACAAAAAATTTTAT
Source organism: Alphaproteobacteria bacterium (assembly GCA_046582595.1). Lineage (GTDB taxonomy): Bacteria > Pseudomonadota > Alphaproteobacteria. The sequence continues at coordinate 12,862 of JAYGEB010000053.1, forward strand.
GAAGGCGAATGGAAAGGCGGCAATATTTCCGGGCACGGCGCCCTGCACTTCGCCAACGGCGAAACCTGCGAGGGGGACTGGAAAGAGAACCGTCTTATCGACAAGGGGACGGCCACGCGAAATGGCAAGGCCGTAAGCTGTGAAATAAAACGGGGCAAGATTGTCTATTCAAAATTAGAAACGAAGATAGACTGATGCCAACCCGACCCCGAACCGAGATCGGCCGGAAGAGATCGGGGATGCGCGGCGGAATGTTATTTTTTTTGCTCCAGAAATGCCGCCAAAATCTCCCGCGCAGCGGCCGATGGGGCAATATCGCCGCCACCTACCTGGTCTTCCCGCGCCGTGATGAGGGACGCAAGTTTCGGATCGGACTTCAACGCGGTCATTAAATCGTCCTGAATTTCCTCCCACAGCCAGCGCCGGGCCTGCGCGGCGCGAGCGGAAAGAGCGCCGTCATGGGCCGGCATTTTTTCCTGAAACGCCTCCACCGCCCGCCAAATTTCCGGCAGGCCCGTCCCCTCCAGGGCCGAGGAGAGCAGGACGTCAACCGTCCACCAGGCCGTCCTCGGCCGCATCAGGTTAAGGGCATTGCGGTAATCGGCCGCCGCATTCATCGCCGCCCCGGCGAAGGCGCCGTCGGCTTTGTTAACGATCAACAAATCCGCCAATTCCATGATGCCGCGCTTGATACCCTGCAATTCGTCTCCGCCCCCCGGCGCCACCAGCAACAGGAACATGTCGACCATATCGGCCACCGCATATTCAGACTGGCCGACGCCCACGGTCTCGACGATGGTGACATCAAAGCCGGCGGCCTCCACCAGGACCATGGCCTCGCGCGTGCGCCGGGCGACGCCGCCCAGGGAACGGCCCGCCGGCGTTGGCCGGATGAAGGCATTCGGATCACGCGACAGCGCGGCCATGCGGGTCTTGTCGCCCAGGATCGAGCCGCCCGCGCGGGACGATGAAGGGTCAACCGCCAAGACCGCGACCCTGCGTCCCCGTGCCGTCAAATAACCGCCGAACGCCTCGATGAAAGTGGATTTGCCCACGCCGGGAGCGCCGGTGATCCCGAGCCGGATGGAGGGGACCGCGGGGCTGGGCAGAGCCGCCAGCAACGCTTCCGCCCGGGCCCGATGATCGGACCTGGTTGATTCCACCAAGGTGATGGCGCGGGCCAAGGTGGGCCGGTCCCGCGCGCCCAGCGCCGCCGCCATGGCGGCGATATCAAGATCATCGCTCATTGCGCCGGCACCATAGCGAAGGCGGCCATCGCGGCCAAGCCATCCTCACCCGTTAATGCTCCCGAACAGGCCCTTCAGACGTTGCCCGTTGCGCCGCAAGGCCACGCCAGGCTCGGCACACAACAACAACTCCCGCCGGGCCCGCGCCAGCATGGGCGGATCATTGGGAAACAGCGCGGCATAGTCGTCAAAGGCGCGCTCAAATTCACCGCCAAATCCGCCGCCGCCAACATTGTGCAGCAAAGCCTCCGGCACCATTTGTACATCGGCGCCCAGACGATCCAGCATGGACAAATAGGCCCGCACGGGCTTGCCCACCCGGCCCCTGTCGATCCGGCCTTCAAATTCCAGCCAATCCACGTCGCCGCCCCGTTGCCGCAACAGCAGCGCCGCATCGATCACGGATTTCGCCGTCGACGGTCCAAACAGATCCCGCGCCGCATGAGATGCCGAGAGCAGCAGCATATGCGTCGTGCTGGGCACCCAAATCTGGCCATCGCCCGTATCCACGGCACGGGCGGCGGCGAAAACATCCGCCGCCGGCAGACCCAGGTGCAGGGGCCAGGCATCCGGGTGGGTATGCAGGTCCACGTTCGAGGTCTTGTCCGCGCCGGTCAAGGGCAGCATGGAGGCATCGGAAATGCGGCCCCATGGCGAACGCGCCTCGCTGGGATGAAATTCTAGCCCGGCATCGCGGTAGTGGGCCACCAATGCATCGCGGTCGGCCGCCGCCACCAGCAAATCCGCATCGGACATCATGCGCAGATCCGCATCCCCATAATACAGGTGCGCCGCCGCCAAACCCTTCAGGCAAATCACCCGAATGCCGCGCTGGGCGGCAAGGCGGGTCCAGCGCAAGCCGTCGGCGCGCCGAAACCTGTTCAGCAACCGGCTTTGGGCGACGTCCGCGCCGGCAATACGCGGGCCAGAATCCTGCAGCAGTTGGGCGGCCAGCGCCGGACCGATCAAATCAACCAGCCGCGCGAGAAGATCGGGAGAGCTGTCCAGATAGCCGTCATTCCCGCCGGCCAGCAACATCGGCCACAATCCCGCCCGGTTCATGGCGCGATCTGGCACGCCGCCAGCCGGATCGTGCCATTCCGGCACATATTGAACGCCATCCGCACACCATCCCCAGGCCATTCCGGGCGGTTTCCCAACGATTTGAGCGGAGATTGCTTCATTGGCATGATATTTGCATAATATTAGGCGGCACGCGCGGATTTTACCGGCTATTGACGGGCATGGCCGCCGTGATCACATGTAGTGGTCATATACGGTAGCCGGACGCGGGCGCGGGAATATGAATGTTGTCGCATGGCCAGAATATTTTGTGCGAGCTGTTGGTAGGAGACCTTAATGATACAATCCCTGTGGCGCGGATTATATATCCATTCTTTCAGGCTTGGTCAGCATCTCCATGCTTGCCGTCGGTCATGATGCGGCGGCGCAGAAAATCTCCGCCAAGTCGGCGTTGGACGGGGCCGTCAGCGGCACCGACCAGGGCCTGGATACCCTGCGCAAATATCTCGACCAATTCACCGGCCGCTCCGGGCAGATGGAAAAGGCGGCCACCAACCTGATCAAGTCACTGGCAAAATCTGAAATCGCCGAGGATCTCGGCGCCTTGCAGGACGCGATCGCCTCAATATCCGAGGCCTCGCGCGCCGCCATTTTCGCGACGCCCATCGCCAAGGTCAAGGTTGCGAAAAATTTCCGGTTGTCGGAACGGGCCATCGGCTTCGACTTCGGACCACCCGATTCGACGGTGATGCCAAATTTTCAACATGTCACCTCAAAAGATGAACGCCTCTCCGGCGCCAACCGGCGGGCCCTGCGCCGACCGTCCAATGACGAACTCATGGCCGATGGCGTGGTCAACGTGGAGAAGTTTGTGACCAATATACCCAATGGCAAATACCGCGTGGTCCTGCTGACCGACAATTTGGGCATCGGCAAAAAATTTGAAAACCCCTTGGGCAAAAATCTGAAGGTCAACGGCACCACCGTGGGCATTGCCCAAAATGCGCCGTCCAGTTGGCTGACGACGGGTTATCTGTCAGGCCAGGGCGCGCAAATCGGTGAAGGCAATGGCCCCGCGGCGAACCGCGCTTTCAAAGGCGGGCGGCGGGCAAAGGCGGGG
>JAYGEB010000124.1:0-6284 GCA_046582595.1 Alphaproteobacteria bacterium
AACCCGCCCATTCCCCGTCCTGCGACCCTCAGTCCGACAGGCTGCTAGGCTTCCACGACGACGTCCGTGGGAACGATACCGTCGAAATGCTTGCGCTGAAAATTCCATTCGGTCTGCGGCTGGACACGGCCATTTTCGTCCGTGGCGCGGGCCATGATGGAGTAAGCTCCAGGCGTGTCGGCCCGCCATAAATAGGACCAGCGGATCCACAGCCATTTGTCGGGCGAGTATTCCACGTGGGCATCGGCCCAGGTCTCGCCGCCATCGACGCTGACCTCGATACGGACCACCTCGCCCTCGCCGCTCCACGCCAAGCCGCGGATGGAGTGGATGCCGGCTTTAATGGGTGAATCCTCATCGCGGGGATACTTGATCAGGGTTTTCACGCCCAGCGCGGTCATCATTTTCTTGTCCGGGTCGTCCGGCGATTTGCCCGAGACGAAATAATGGGTCTGGTGATAGCAATCGGGCATGTGGTCCATCACTTCGATCTTGTGGATCCACTTGACCCACCAATTGCCGGCCCAGCCCGGAACAATCAGGCGTACCGGCGCGCCGTGCACGTGCTGAAGGTATTCGCCGTTGTGGGACCAGGCCAGAATGGTGTCGGGGTGCATGGCTTTCTCCATGGGCAGGCCCTTGTCGTAATTGATGATGCCTGGATCGACGACCTCGAAATCATCCCGGCCGACCGAGAGATATTGCAGCATGGGATCGGGCCGGCCCTCGTCGAAGCCTTCGACGCGGATGGCGGCGGCGGTGTCCTTTATACCGGCCCGCTGCAAAACCTCGCGCAACGGCACGCCGATCCATTCACCGGCGCTGACCAGGCAGGTGGCAAGCATCCCCGCCATTGAGGCATCGAATTCGGGCTCGGCCTCGCTGTCCATTCTGCGCCAGGTGCCAAATTCTTCCTGTTTCACGCGCAGGGACGGTTTCGGGTTGTTCGAGCGGTCCTGCAAATAATCGAAGAACGCCGCGTCGTCGCCGGCGCATTCGGTGACCGCCCGCACGGTCCGGCCCGGCAGCCGGCGCAGTTCTTCGAGGGAATATTCCATCGCGTTTTCAATCTCGCCAAACAGCGAAAAAGTATAGTCGTCCGGGTGAATGGGATCGGGCATTTCCAATTGCGTGACGATGTAGGAGGCATCCGTCGGCGTGATCAAGCCTTCCAGGTCGAGCACTGGCGAGCGCGCCATGATGACCCGGCCCTCGGCGTCCCGGCTCGGCATCAGCTCCGCCCGCTTGCGGTCCGGCCAGCCGTGGATCCAATCACCTTCAAGTTCGTCTTCGCTCATGACATATCTCCCATGGCAATTTAAAAATTAACCATTCCAACAACGGCCCGAACCGCGCGGCCGCCGGCTTCAGTTGCCCGGAGTCCCGGTATGCTCCTCGTGCAGACAGAGCGAGTGATCGGCCAGCACATTGATTACGCGGCAATCCGATATCTTGCCCCCCCGGCATTGCCTGATCATGCGCTGCAACTCGGCCTTTAGGGCCTGGAGGCGCTCGATCCGGCTCTCGACCTCCCTTAGCCGCGCTTGCGCGATGCCATCCGCTACTTCGCAGGGCTGGTCAAGGTCGTCTCCCAGGCTCAGAAGCTCGCGGATTGCCTCGAGCGGAAAACCAAGCTGCCGGCCATGCCGGATGAAGGCCAGCCGCTCGGCATGTTCCGCTCCGTAAAGCCGCCTATTGCCTTGCGAACGCGGCGCCACCGGCATCAGCCCGATCTGCTCATAATAACGGATGGTCTGAATTTTGCAGTTGGTCTGGCTGGCCAGCCAACCGATCGTGAAATCCTTGCGCGCCATCATTTTAGGCCTTGCTTCTACAGTAGCTGTAGATGCTAGGAATGCCATACAAGGTGCCGCTTATCAAGCGAGGCGGCGCGACAACGGGTCATCGGCGGTGACGCTGGTGGCCGTCCCGTCGCGGGACCATGCCCAGGGAACAGCCATGACGCCGGCCCATCATCACCAACATGTTTCGCCGTCTCGCGGGCCGCATGAAGCTTCGAACCAGGAGTTTTCCGCCCGCCGCTACCGCTTCGTGTTCGCCGTGCGGGGCCTGGACTGTGCCGATGAAGTGTCGGCCCTGCGGCGCGGGGTGGGCCCGCTGGTGGGCGGTGAAGGGCAACTAGATTTTGATCTGCTGAATGGCCGCATGATGGTCCTCGATGGCGCCGGCCCGGTTTCGAGCGCGGCGGTTCGCGAGGCGGTAAGGAAGACCGGCATGACCGCCGTGCAGTGGCGAAAGGACGGCGAAGAGGGCAAACGGGCGGCTGGGGAACACCAGCGCATGCGAGCTTGGCTGACGACGCTCAGCGGTCTCGCGGCGCTCTCCGGGCTGGCCCTGCATGTCTGGCTGGCCGGCGGTTTGGTTGCCGCGCTGGAACTTTTCGCCGGGCACGATGGGCGGGCAATGCCCTTGGCCGAGGTCATGGCCTACGCCCTGGCCATCTGCTTCGGCGGGCGCTTCGTGGTCGTCAAGGCCTGGTATTCCGTCCGCTCGCTGCGGCCGGACATGAACCTCCTGATGGTAATCGCGGTCGCCGGCGCGGTTGGGATTGGCGAATGGTTCGAGGCCGCGACCGTCAGCTTTCTGTTCGCCCTGTCGCTGCTGTTGGAAAGCTGGAGCGTCGGCAAGGCGCGGCGCGCCATCGCCGAACTTCTAGACCTGGCGCCGCCGACGGTGTGTTTGAAGCTCGACAACGGCGAAGAGCGGGAGGTTTCGGCCGCCGAGGTTGCCGCCGGCTCCCGCTTTATCGTCAAGCCGGGGGAACGCTTCGCCCTGGACGGGCTGGTCGTCTCCGGCCTGAGCACCGTCGACCAGGCGCCCATCACCGGCGAAAGCGTGCCGGTTTCCAAGGCGCCGGGCATGGAGGTCTTCGCCGGCACCATCAATGGCGAGGGCGCCCTGGAAGTCGAGAGCACGAAGGCGGCCGAGGATACCACGCTGGCGCGCATCATCCGCCTGATCGAGGAAGCCCAGGGCCGCCGCGCCCACGCCGAGCAGTGGGTGGAAAAGTTCGCCCGGATTTATACGCCGGCCGTCATCCTGTTGGCCATTGCCGTTTTCCTGCTGCCGCCTTTGCTGTTCGGCGGCGCCTGGGATATCTGGCTCTATCGCGCGCTCGTGCTGTTGGTGATCGCCTGTCCCTGCGCCCTGGTGATCTCGACGCCCGTCAGCATCGTTTCGGCCCTGGCGGCATCGGCGCGCCAGGGGGTGCTGGTCAAGGGCGGCGCCTACATTGAACAGCCGGCCCGCCTCAAGGCGATCGCCTTCGACAAGACGGGGACGCTGACGCGGGGGCAACCGGAAGTCGTCGCCGTGGTCCCGCTCAATGGGCACACGGAGGCGGAATTGCTGGCGCGCGCCGCGGCGCTGGAGGCGCGCAGCACGCATCCGCTGGCGCGGGCGATCATTGACCATGCCGGGCAAGCCGGTCTGACGCCCATCCCCGCCGCGGACGTTCGGGTACTACCCGGAAAAGGCGTCGCCGGCCAATTCCAGGGCGACGGGTTCTGGCTCGGTTCGCACCGTTACCTTCTCGAACGCGGCCAGGAGACAGCGGAAATCAGCGCCCGGGCCGAGGCGTTCGAGCGCCAGGGGCGCACCGTGGTGGTGATCGGTAACAGTGCCCACGTCTGCGGTCTGATCGCCCTGGCCGATACCGTCCGCCCCACCGCCCGCGGCGCGATCGAGGCCCTCAGGGCCGGCGGGATCGCCCATTTGGTCATGCTGACCGGGGACAACCGGGCAACCGCCCTGGCCATCGCCGAGGAGGTTGGGATTGACGAGGTGCGGGCCGAGTTGCTGCCCGAGGATAAGGTCGCCGCCGTCGAGGGCCTGGTTTCTGAATACGGCACGGTCGCCATGGTCGGCGACGGCGTCAACGACGCCCCGGCGATGGCGCGGGCAAGCTTCGGCATCGCCATGGGCGCCATGGGCAGCGACGCCGCGATCGAAACCGCCGATATCGCCCTGATGACCGACGACCTCGCGAAATTGCCCTGGCTCATCGGCCATTCCAAGCGCACCCTGGCGATCATCCGCCAGAACATCGTCTTCGCGCTCGGCGTCAAGGCGGTCTTCGTGGTTCTTACCTTTGCCGGCTTCGCCACCCTTTGGGGCGCCATCGCCGCCGATGTCGGTGCCTCGCTCCTGGTGGTCGCAAATGCGCTGCGGCTTCTCGCCGCTGCTCCGCACGGCAACATGAAATCCATAAAGCCGAAAACAATTGAACCGGGGTAGGCACATGCCGGCGGCACGAAATTGACAATCGGTATCCGCTTGCTATCTTGAAATTCAGGTTTGCGGACGGCATGGAGAGTGATTATGACCACGGCCAATTGTTTCAACGATGAAAAAGAATACGACTTTGGCGCCATTGTCGACGGCTTGAACCGTTATCTGCGCCTGAAGGCGACGCCGATCGGCATGAAGCGGTTCAAATCGGTGGAAGAGATGGAGGCGGTGCCGAGAATCCGCCGGCCCGATCCGAACGAGAAGCTGGCCATGGATCAGATCGTTGGCCAATCCCGCTGGATCGGCTACACCTTGGGCATCACCATGGACAATTTGATGGGGGCGCAATGCGGCGCCGTCGTCGGCCTGCACCCGCGCAGCGAGGAGTGGCTGTCGGGCGATCGGATGCATGGCGTCTGGTACGGCACCTTGGAAGACAGCGCCGCCCATCAGGCCGCCATGGACTGCGCCTCCCACGGCGATTATGAAGCCATCGCGACCTCGCCGTTGACCTCCGGCCGTTTGGATAATCCCGATATCTGCCTGTTTTATATGACGCCAGGGCAGATGATCACCTTCATCAACGGCCTGCAGTTCCTGAATTACAAAAAGTACGAATTCACCTGCGTGGGCGAGAGCGCCTGCGCCGATAGCTGGGGCAAGGCGCTCAGCACGGGCGAGCCGTCGGTCTCCATCCCCTGCTATGCGGAGCGCAAGTTCGGCGGCGTCCAGGACGACGAAATGCTGGTGGCCCTGCCGCCACGCTTTCTGCCGGGCGTGGTCGAGGGTCTGGCGCAACTAAGCCGCAATGGCCTGCGTTACCCGATCCCCAACCATGGCATCCAAAAATCCCCACTCGACAGCATCTCGAAAAGTTACGGCTAGAGCAATTTTCAAATAATTCGAGTCGCTTTCGCGACACAAGTGATTGGTTCAATTGCTCTTTTCTTAAGAGTCAGAGCATGTTTAAAAAGAACATGCTCTAGGTGTGGAGTCTCGATAGGTTATTCACATCCCAGCCTGAACGGCTGATGGGGGTTTTCCTTTTTATCCCGGCATGCGGCCTGTGCCAATTGTAATGGTGCAGCCAGTAGGGCAACTCTTCTTTCCGCTGTTCCGATGTTTGGTAGGCCTGTGCATAGGCCCATTCCCTGAGGCTTGACTGGATGAAGCGCTCGGCCTTGCCGTTGGTCCTCGGGGTGTAGGGTTTTGTGTAGATGTGGCGGATGCCCATGGCCTTGCAAAGCTTGTTGAAAGCCTTGGATCGATAACACGATCCGTTGTCCGTCATCACCCGCTCGATTGTGATGCCGAGGCCTTTGTACCAGGCTACGGCTGCCTTCAGAAAGGCCATGGCGCATTCCTTTCTCTCGCTCTCAAGGACCTGGCTGAAGGCCAGGCGGGAATGGTCATCGACGCAGACGTGGACGAACTCCCAACCGACGCCACGGGCATTGCTCTGGCCATGGCGATCATTCGTGATGCGATGGCCGACACGATTGAACTTGCCCAACTTTTTGATGTCGATGTGGATCATCTCGCCGGGTCTATCCCTCTCATAGCGGATCACCGGCACGGCCAGCTCCAGATCGCGCCAGCGCCAGTTAATGCCTTGGGGGACCATGGCGCACCAGGATGCGGCCGACGGTGGCGCGGGAGAGGCCGGTTTGGTCTGCAATAAGATCATAGATGCGCTTCCGCCGGCGCAGGGCAATGACCCGCGCCTCGACAGCTTCAAGGGTCCGGGTCGGGCTGTTCAGGGGCCGCGACGAGCCGTCCTGTAAACCGCTCAAGCCTTCCTCTCGATAACGCCGCCGCCACTTGTAAACGGTGCGGACGCTGACGCCCAGGGCGCACGCGACGTCTTCGGGGTGTTCGCCACGTTCAAGCCGCCGGATCAACAGTTCTCGACCTTTTGGCGTCAGGCGGGCATTCTGGTGCATGTTCATTCGGTTCTCTCCTTGAAGCTTCTGTTGTCATAAACATCAGCTTTTCAGAAGAGGATCGAATGAACAACCTCGTGAGAGATCACA
>JAYGEB010000173.1:0-11234 GCA_046582595.1 Alphaproteobacteria bacterium
AAAGAAAGGATCGAGGATATAATCTCCAGGACGTGTCAAAGCCAATATGCAAGGCTCAATGAGCGCCAATGGGAAAGTCGCAAAATGGGCACCTGAGTAAGGTTTGGTGTTGATGTTCCATACCGAACGGCGGTTGCGGCCATTATCCTCAAGGATGGCTGCGCGATCATAGTAGTATCGTTCCGACTTCGTGAGCATGAAAATGTATTCATGGGATCGAGTTGGTCTATCTTTTACACTCTCGGGCATGGCGTTGGGCTTGTTCCAAATAATATCCGTCCTCAGGTACCAACCGTCGTCTTGCAAAGCGAATGCCAATCGCCATGGAATACCTTGCAGATCCTTGGGTTTCAGGCCCTCTGGGGTATCGGGGCGCACCGACATGGCTCGAACCGGATTTTTCTTATTTGGAGCACGCCAGCCTCTGTTGCCGCTCGTATAGGCATCGCCAATGTTGAGCCACAACACGACATCATTTGCGAGAACTCGTTTGGTCTCGGCAAAAATCGTAGTTAACCTGTTAATAAATTGCGGCAGCGACGGCTCCAGGCCAATCTGTCCCGGTACTTTGTAATCGCGAAGGCCCCAATAGGGTGGAGAAGTCACTACGCATTGTACAGATTGACTGGGGATACGCTGCAATACGTTTGTTGCGTCTCCTTCAAAAATCACGGAGTCGCTGATTCGCAGTTGTTCCGATTGTTTCACTTTTGTTTTCTTCATCTTTACACCTTGGCGATTCTCCATAGTGAATGATACTTCTTTACTTGTATTTATTGAGCGGTCAAAATTTATCGGCGGTGGGCCGTAAGCTCTTATACTACACTAAAGGGAACATTCCAAGAACATACTCCCAGAATTTCACGGGAATATCCGGCAATGTTTGGGTATTTTGCGTAAATTTGCTTTAATGTACAGAGTAGACAGCCATCCAAAACTATAGATTACCTCGTGAAATCAATTGGTTATCATGAACAAACTCCACCGCCGGGACTACCGCCCCGATGCGCCCGCGCCCTTGGATGGCGTGCGGGTGTTGGATCTTTCGCGCTTGGTCGCGGGCAATGCCCTCACGCATGTGCTGGCCGACTATGGCGCCGAAGTGATCAAGGTGGAGCGGCCGGGGCATGGCGACGATCTGCGTCATTGGCGGGTGAAAGGGGTTTCGATCCATTGGAAGGTCTATGCCCGCAACAAGAAGAGCATCACCTTGAACCCGCGCAACCCGGCGGGGCGGGACTTGTTGTTGCGGCTGGTCGAGGGTGCGCAGATTTTGGTGGAGAATTTTCTGCCCGGTACTTTGGAGAAATGGGATCTGGGGTGGGATGTCCTGGCGGCCCGTAACCCTGGCCTGGTAATGGTGCGCATATCGGGTTGGGGGCAGGACGGCCCGGACCGGGAGCTGCCCGGCTTCGGCAGCCTGGTGGAGGCGCGCAGCGGTTTTGCCGCCATGAACGGCTTTCCGGACCGCCCGCCCGTGCTGCCGCCCCTGGCGCTGGCCGACATGGTGGCGGGCATGTATGGCGGCATGGCGACACTGGTGGCGCTAAGGGAGGTCGAGGTGCGGGGCGGGAGGGGCCAGGTGCTCGATCTGCCGCTGTTCGACCCCCTGCTGTCCATACTGGGGCCCCAGGCGGCGGCCTATCAATTGACGGGAGAGGTGGCTGGGCGGACGGGCAGCCGCTCCACCATCACGGCGCCGCGCAATACATACCGCTGCAAGGACGGCCGTTACGTGGCGCTGTCGGCCTCCATGCAGTCCATGGCGGAGCGGCTGTTCAGAACCATGGGCCGGGAAGACCTGATCGACGATCCGCGCTTCAGGACCAACGGCGACCGGGTCGCCAACAACGATATTCTGGACCCCATCGTCGGCGACTTCATGGCCCGGCACGATCAGGCGGAATTACTGGAGATATTCCAGGCGGCGGGCGTCACCGTCGGTCCGGTGCACGACACGGCCGGGATGCTGGACGATAAAATGGTGCGGGAGCGAGAGGTCATGCTGGCCTTTCCCGACGACGAGATGGGCGAATTGCCCATGCACAACATCGCCGCCCGCCTGTCCGCCACGCCCGGCCAGATCCGCCACCCCGCCCCCGAACTGGGCCAGCACAATTACGAGATTTTCGGCGCCCTGGGCCTGAGCCCGGCGGACATCGCCGCCCTGGAGAAAGAGGAGGTCATCTGATGACCGAAGTTCCGAACGATGCCCTGCCGCAAATTTCCCAACCCCTGTGGCGCAGCATGCTGTTCGTGCCGACGAACGTGCCGAAATTCATCGACAGCGCGCCCAGCCGGGGCGCCGATGCCTATATTCTGGACCTGGAAGACAGCGTGCCCATGGCGGAGAAAGCCAACGCCCGTACGCTGGTGCGCGAGGCCGCGGCCTCGGTGGGCCGCGGCGGGGCCGATGTTCTGGTCCGCATCAACCGCCCCTGGCGCCTGATGGTGCGGGATATCGAGGCCTCGGTCGATGCCAATGTCTGCGCCTTCATGGTGCCGAAGGCGGCCGATGCGGGCCACATCAAGGCCATTGCCGAAATGCTCGATGAATTGGAAGCCGAGCGCGGCCTGGCGCCGGGCCACACCCGGCTGGTCGCCATGATCGAAACCACCGAAGCGTATTTTCAGGCGGTGGAGATCGCCACGGCGCACCCGCGCGTGGTGGCGATGAACCTCGGCTCGGAGGATTTCGCCCTGTCCGCCGGCATGCTGCCGGAGGAGGAAGGGCTGTTTCAGCCCACCCTGCACATCATGCTGGCCGCCCGCGCCGCCCGCGTTCTGCCCCTTGGTTTTGTCGGCACCATCGCCGAATACCGCGATACGGAACTGTTCCGACGCAGGGCCGAACAGGCCGCCCGCCTGGGCTTTCTGGGCGCGGCCTGTATCCATCCCCTGCAGGTGGATATTTTGAACCAGGCCTTCACGCCGTCCGAAGCAGCCGTTGCGCGGGCGCGCGGCGTCATTGCCGCCTATGACGCGGCCAAGTCGGAAGGCCGGGGGTCGATCGAATTCGAAGGTAAAATGATCGACGAGCCGATCATCCAACGGGCCGAACAGACCTTGGCCCGGGCGGAACAAATCCAGGCGCGGCGGGGATAGCTTCGGAACTTCAATTTAATTCGAAGTTATTCGATTTTGGGTTTGCTCTCCTCCACATCATACATGCCCTCGGTGCGCGCCACGACCGGTTGGTAAATACCAAAGTGATAGTTATGGCAGGTCAGGCATTTATCCCCGGCTTTGACCGAGGTATGGCATTCAGCGCAGACGGAACGGGGCAATTGCCGGAAATTCGAGGTGAACGTGGTGGGGTCCCGTTCCGAGAAACTGCCGGCATAATCGGCTTCCGGATCGCGGATATGACAGTTCAGGCAGCCCTTTTTGTCCAGCAGGCTGAAGTGCGCCGCATGTGAAAAATGCACGGACTTCTTCATGCCATCCGGCGGCCGGTAGCCCCGCCAGTTAACCTTGAAGCCATTCTCGTCCGTCTGATCCACCGAATGACATTTGCCGCATAGGCCCGGCGCCTTGGGGTTGGCCAGGTTTTCAAATACCAAGCTGGCTTCCTCCAGCTTGTTCGCCAACTCGCCGGTCAGGTTCAGCCAAGAGTAAATGAAGCCGTCCCCATGTCCGGTCGGACGATAACGCAAAGTGAATTCATCCCGGTACCAGCCGCCGGCGGTATTCCACTCCTCGCCGCTTGCCGTTTCCATGGCGCCGGCGTTCCCGTCCGAGCGGTCTGCTGATTTTTCCTCGTCATCATCGTCGTCGGAAGAGATTTCCTCGTCATCATCATCGTCGTCGGAAGAGATTTCTTCGTCATCATCTTCGTCGTCGTTATCTTTTTCTTCGGACTCGTCTTTCTTGGCGTCCCCGGACGCCTCGCCGGCCGTTTTTTCCGACGGCATGGGAATTTTTTCGCCGTCGCGCCAGCGCGGTATTTCCGCGCCCAAGGCCGGAAACCAGGTCTCTTGGGCGCTAGCGATGGTCGCCAGTGGCAGCAGGGCGGTCAGGGTGGATTTCTCCGCCGCCGTCAGCGCGCGCCCTAATACAGTTTCCAGACGGCCGTGCAGCGCGGAAACGCCCGTCACCCGTAAGTCATACAGCAGGGTCTTGACCGCCCAGACCAGGGTCTCCACCGCCCCCAGTTGTTCGGTGCTGGCCTCGGACAGATCCAACGGATCATCGATTTCGGCGAATACGGCGCGCGCGGCACGGTAGGCGGGATCGGACGAGAGCAGCAAATTCATGAACGGCGGCACTGTGTCTTCGGCAAATTCCGGCCATTCGCCAATCGCCGCGCCCTTTTCCCGCAGGCTGGCGACATCAAGGCCGGGCACGGCCAAAACCGCCATGCCCTTGGCGCTGGCGCGGCCGGCGCCCGCCACTTGTTCGCCATGACAGGCGCCGCAACTGGTTTCGAAAGACTTGACCCGCATCAGGCGGCCATTGGGGTCGGTCTTGTGACAGTCGCGGCATTCCCCCGGCGCCAATTTGGCCATATTTTGGTCGCGGAAATGCTTGTCGATATGACTGGAGTGATTAAAACGCAGCTTTGTGCGCTGCACATAGGGGTAGTTGGCAAAGTCGGGATGACCGGAGGCCAGGCTGTGAAACTGCACCTGGTGGCAAGTGGTGCAGCGGTCGTCGGATATGGAGGCGATATTGGCTTCCGCGCCTTGATGTTCGTTGTGGCATGTCATGCAAGGCAACGAAGGATCATTCTGCATGGGCTTGTCGAAGACAAGATTGGCCAACTGTACGCCGACGCTGCGTCCGGACACGGTGGCGGGGGCGACGATTTTGCTCAAGGCCGCCATCTCGTCGACCGGCAAGCTGTGGGGCAGCAGGCCCCGCTCGCCCATTTTATGACAGGCAATACAGGATTTGCTGTCATCGACGGCCACGCTATCCGACCAGGCCGCCTTCCACCACCCTTCAATGCCTTGACCATAGGCCGTATGACAGGCGCCGCAATTTTCCAGTTCGGCATGCTGGAATGACAATTCGCCCGGATTGATCAGCGTCGTGCGATGGCTGCTGGCAAGGATAAAGACCATGAGCGCGGCAATCATCGCCACTACCCACTTCGTCACCGCGCCGCGCCGGGCCCGCCAACTGCGCACCGGCCGGCACAACGGTACCGCCAGGCAACAAACGCCGCTCGAGGTGGGACCATCGGGGCACACGCCGCCCGATAACGGCGAACGGGTGCAATGCCAACGATCGCCCATGCGCACGGGATTGCATTCAAAACTGCCGCGGCAATGGCCGCGGTCATCAGGGCCGATTTGGCAGGGGCAGCCTTCCGCCGCGCGTCCGCAAACCCATTTTTGTATCGGCCGGATATAGGGGCTGTCGCGATGGCCGAACGCTTGCAACGGATCCGACATCAGCGCGCCCCACCAAAGGAATAGGCCAACAGTAGATGCAACATGGCCAATAAGATAAGTCCATAGGTGGCCGGTATGTGGACAAACAACCAGACCTTGAGGACGGTTTGCAGGGCGTGGGCGTAATCAAGCTGATCCTTGCGCTCAACCAATCTGCGCAATCTATCGGCATAGACCATTTCTTGATCGTCGAGATATCTTGTCATGATATCGATATCGGTCTGCCGGGCGAAGGTGGCGCGGCGGGATCCCTGCAAATGCAATCTCATATTCCTGGGCGCGGCGAAATAGTGGGCGAGCCGGCTGCCATAAAAGTCCGCGATACTGGATGAACCGGTCTTCTCGGCGGATTCCAGCACCACGGCCTCGGCCTGGCCGCGCAAATCGGCAAGGATTTGCGGGATACGCTCCAGTATGACTTCCTCGGTCCGGCGCGTCAGCATGCGGGCATAGCGGCGCGAGATATAGAGTCCAAACAGCCCGGAACCCGCGACGGCCAAGAAGAACAGCGCCAGGAGGCGTTCCAGAACGCCATTCGGAATGCCCCAATCCACGTGCATGGCGAACAACAGCACGGCGAGAAAACCCAGATAGATGTGCCATTGCAGCCAGGTCGCCGCCGTGCCGATGGGCGCCATGGACAATTTCTTCCGGACATTATATAGCGCCAGAAACAAAATAATCGACAGCAACAGCCAACCGCTCAAAAAGGCCGGCTGAAAAAGCGAGACGTTGTAGGCTGTATGCCAGGCAAAAATCCCGGCCCCGGCCGCCACGGTCATTAGGGCATTCCGCCACCGCCGCTTGGCAAATGTAATCACCGGTTCAGCCACTTTCCAAGTTCGGATAAATCCTGCATATCGACCCGTTTCAACGCGTCGTGGGGACAGGCGCGCTGACAGGCCGGACCGCCCAATTGATCCAGACAGAGATCGCATTTTGTGGCCTTGATGATCGGCGCCTTGGTTACCGCGTCCCTGAGCAGGGCGCCGCTGCTGTTGCGGACTTCAACCATCCGGATATTGTCGTAGGGGCAGGAGTTGGCACAGGTCGAGCAGCCAATGCAGGTATTGTCATTGATCACCACCTGACCGTCGGGCGAAGACCGGTGAATGGCGCCCGTCGGGCAACCGATCATGCAGACGGGATCCATGCAATGCATACAGGCGTTGGCCACCATGTAATGGTCGTGGCGGCGCCCATGACGGTTGAAGCGCGGATTGTTGTCATGGGCCTGGGCGCAGGCCACCACGCATTCGTCACAGCGGGTGCAACGGTCCATGTCCACCAACATGGTCGCCGTGCCGTTGATGTAACGATGTTCCACCAGGAATTCCAGCATGCCCGCTTCGATGGCCTGGGTTTCCGCCGGCCCGCCTGTCCGGGATTTTTGGATACTCTCCGCATGCTCGTCGAGTTGACCGTATTGAGCCAATTCCTCCGGCGATAATGTGGGCAGCACGTATCTCTCGATGACCGCCGTGGGCACCCGCAGAATGTCCACATATCCCAGGGCCCGCAATGTGGCCTGCAAGGTTTTGGTCTCGCCCTGGATCGCGGGCCGGGGGCCATCCTCGTCCTTCCACCTGTCCGACAATTCCTGTTGGAGCGCATCCTGACGCCAGTTATAGACAATTTCCGCCATGCCAAATACCGCGCCTCGGCCGATATAACGCACGGTTTGATGACCGTTATTGACGTTTTGGCTGACCCGGGCGAAACCGGCCCGTACCAACAACAAGCCGTCGGGATAGTCCCCTTCCGCCACGATGATTGGTTCACTCGCCAGGCGGTTGTTGAAACTATCGGCGCGGCTGCGTTGATATTGTGTATGCCAGTCAAAATCGCCGTAGGTTTCGAACAAAGTCTCATCGATGATATGGGATATCGCTTCCTCGTCCAGATGTTGAAACATTGGCGTTGCCTGCAAATGCGAGGCCAGGCTGCGTTCCCGGTATAACCGGTCAACCTGCTTGCGGAAATCATCGACCCGGCGCCTGATATCCCGCAACCCCTGCCAACGAATTTCCAACAATTCCGAAGGGCCATCGGAAATCACCGTCGCGGTGCGCTGGGTCCGGCCCAGCGCGGCGATTTCCCCGAACATATCGCCAGGACCAATGGTCGCCGAACGGTGTTTATCCAAAATCGCCGGCACGTCCTGCAGAAAAATATGCGCCTCCTGATCACCATTCGCCCGGCTGGCCGTGCCCTCGCTCTCGTCCTCGTCATAAGAATTCCGTACTTCGGCGTAATGTGGATTGCGCCAAAGCTGCGCCACGGCCTGGAAGAGGCTTTTCTTGACGCTGGGGGCCCGGCCCAACATGGTTTCCGGCAGCCCGGGCGGCAGGATTACGCGGACCTGCCCCTCAATCACCAGAAAGGCCGAGTTGCCGTAATCGCCTTCACGCACGACGATGTCGCCATCTTGAAAATTGACCGTGCGGGTGTCGTTGCTGATGATGCCGGCCAGAGACAGCGTGTCGGGAAAACGGTCTCGGTCCATTTCGCGAAACGGCTCTAACGTTAAAATTCGCTCCACTTCGAGGGTGCCCATCTCCTCCGAGAAGGGCGAATCCCATCGGCGGGGTCGCTGTATCATGACCGATTCAATCATGGTCCATCGCCATTGTTGCTTCTCCGATTACCATTTTTCGGGCCGAGGTACGCGCGGCCAAAAGTCTTATGCAAGCCGCCCACGAGAGCGTATTTGTAGAATATGTGCTCAGCATCCAATGAAGGAGGCAATTGATCCAATTACCTGGATCGCACCAACGATTCCGCCCAATTGGATAATGCGCTCACCGCCTAGCCGCCCTTATATTTTTTAGCCTTCGGCAGCACTCTATCCAAGGCACCGAAGGCGCTGCCATCGTATTTCTTCGCCATCGCCTTGGCATGACCGGCGATCTCTTCCGCGGCGGCGATCAATTTGGCCTCATTGTTCAGCTTCAATTTCACCGCTTTCGCCGTCTTATACATTGCGTTCAATTCCGGCGCGTCGATCAACTTGGCAATCGCCTTGATCCGTTTGCGGGCTTTCTTCGCCCGTTTTGCCATTTTCACGGCGTATTTGGCTTTCTTGGTGGCCTTGGCGACGCCGCGCAGGGCGTATTCCAGTTCCAAGGCCCGGCCGACCAGATAAATCATCCGCAGACGTTCAATGGGCGAGACCTGATTGTCCTTCGAATACCAGACATTGTGCCGGACTTCACCTTGGCTCCAAGCCACCAATTCGATTTTACTACCGGCGGGATGTTTGCCGACGTTGACCAATTTTTCGTTTGGCACCAGATGGCAGCCATAGCAGTTTTCGGCCACTTTATAGAGGGCCCCCGGCCGGATCATGCCGGCGGCCTCGGATTTGGCATAGCGTTCCGCCCTATGAGCGGGGGGTTCATTCTCGGCCTTCACGCCCTCGCCGCCGAAATCACTGTGCACCTTGATCCAATCACGGCCCGCGCCATGACAGGATTCGCAGGTAATACCGGCAATCGGTTTGGTCTTGCCCTTGACCACGGCGGAGGTGAAATGACAGGACAGGCAGTCGCTGCCCGCCTTGATCCGCTTTATGCCCATCTTGTCGGCGATGGCGCGGGCTTCCTTCCGCCGCGGCAGAACCTTGAAGGTCGAGAAGTGATGGCTTCCCTTCCAGGACGTAACGGAGGATTTATGGCATTCGCCGCAGGCGTCCGGGCCCTGAACCTTGGCCGGTTCCAGATGCAGTTGCTGGGCCTGGACCTGGGACATGGCGGAACCAAACACAAGGGCGCCAAGCACGGCCAATCCCATCACAATCGGGCGTAGTTTCATAATTACAAGAATTCCCCGCATTTTGTTTACCAACCTCTCCCTATTCCCAAAATCCCGTCGAATCGGACACCGGCATCGCATGATCAGGCGTCCAGGACCAAATCCGTTTTTGGCACGGATACACATGCCAGACACGAGCCCGCTTCAGGCAACGAACCCGGCTCCTCGACATAACTTACCTCACCTGTCTTCACGGCGGTAATACAGGTGCCGCAGCTCCCCGCCCGGCAGCCGGAATCCAATTCCACGCCATTGGCTTCAGCCAATTCAAGGATTGAATCGTGACTGCCGTCCCAAGTGAATTTCTTGTTGGAGCGGGCGAAGGTCACCACTTGACCGGTAACCACCGCCGCCTCCGCCGGCGCCTTTTTCTGTACGCTGGCGGGGCCGAATGCCTCCAGATAAACATCTTCGTCGGGCACGCCCCAGTCCCGCAAATCCGTCGTCAGGGATGCCATCATCGGCGGCGGCCCGCACATGTAGAATTCAAAATTATTCGACGGCAGCACTTCCTTGAACAGATCAACACTGACCCAGCAGGCGTGATGAAAGCCATCGCCGACCACCTCGTCATCCTTGGGATCGCTGTAACATATTCTTAATTGGACGTTTTCGTATTCCGCCTCCAGCGCCTCCAGATGTTCGCGCATGATGTATTCGTCGCCATTCCGCACACCGTAGAAGAACCAAACCTCCCTTTGGGAGCCCGATTCACAAATCGCGTTCAACATGGATATCATCGGCGTCAGGCCAACACCGCCGCCAATCAGGACGACCGGGCGGTGCTTGGACAAATCCAGGAAGAATTTTCCCGTCGGCGCCTTGACATCGACAATGTCGCCGGCCTGCAAGTTATTATGGAAAAAATTTGACGATAAACCGGGCGGCGCGTCCGGCTCTCTGGGCGGCGGACCCATGCGTTTGATGCTGACCCGGTAATAACCGGTCTGAAACGGACTGTCGGAAAGGGAATAACAACGCACCAGCGGCTTTTCGCGATCCGGCAAACGCAGGTTGAAGGTCAGATACTGGCCGGGTGAAAACGGCGGCAATGCCTTGCCGTCATGAGGTACCAGGTAAAAGGAGCAGATATCGCCGCCTTCCTGGATTTTATCGCGAATACGGAATTTCCGGACACCGGACCATGTCGCGTTGGTCTTGGCCTGCTCGATCTCCCGGTGCAAGGTTTCCAAATTCACCCGGCGCAGCAAAAGATCGTTGGCCAATCCCTGTTGCACGCGGGCCAAGGCCGCGCCGCGCCAGGAGCCATAAAGCAGCACAGCCAACTGGGTAAAGGCGATCAGGATAACCAAACCACCAATGACCTGTATTGTCCCCGCGCCGATCATAGTTACTTACGCCCCCGATTGTCTTTTTATCTTGGCAACGACTGTATCGAAAAAAACTAACGAATTGCCAATCTTTTCGTTCCGACGCCGCAGACCTGTCCGCCATATTCCCGCGCCATTACAAATGCGGCAAGAGGAAAAGACCGGCTCTCCGGCCCAACAGGCCATTAATTCATCATGGTAAGGCAGCCCGGATCAATTGTAACGAATATATTCCCGGATACACGGTCTTCCGAGGCGTTTTGGGCCACCCTAGAAGACCAGTGCCGCCGTGAGCAGACAGCCAAGTTCCGCAATCAATTGTACGGCGCCCAGCACATCTCCCGTCTGCCCGCCAAGCCGCCGATGCGCGAGGGTGGCCAGCAGCGCCGCCAAGGCCGTCGCGGCCAGCAGACACAACAGCCCGGCCATGAACCCAAGGGACGCAAAGGCAATCAGCGCCGTGGCCAAAATGGCGGCAATTACCGCCCGGGCGCTTGGCCGTCCCGCGCCAGCGCTCAGGCCATCGGCGCGCGCCGCCGGCACCAGGCGCATGACCATGACCATGGCCGTCCGCGAAGCGGCCGCCGCCACCAGCAATGCCAGGCCAACCCGGTCGGGCGCCGCCAGCCCCGCCAGCACGCCAATCCGGGCGGCAAACAACAAGATCAGGGCAATGACGGCAAAATTGCCC
>JAYGEB010000188.1:0-5034 GCA_046582595.1 Alphaproteobacteria bacterium
CAACTGCAACGCGGGGTCGTGAGCGTGTGCATCGGCGGCGGCGAAGCGGTTGCCATGATGGTCGAACGCGATTGAGGAGGACGGACATGGCAGAGTGCAAGACGCTCGGCGTCGTGGGTGCGGGGCAGATGGGCGCGGGAATTGCCCAGGTCGCGGCCGCTGCTGGGCTGGACGTGATTCTGGTCGACGTGACCGACGAGGCGGTTGAGCGAGGCCGGCAATACCTGGGCGCGAAGTGGGATTCCATCGACGATCACTATAAATTCTCCGATGGCCATCTGGCCACAGTGAAGGGTTATGAATCCTACGGCAAGATGGCCAAGACCTATTCCAAAATGAAGGATGCCGAATCGCGCAAGAAGATGACCGAATTTTACGTCAACATACAGATCGTCGGCACCCCGGATGATTGCATCCAGCAGATCGGCGAATTGCAACGCCTGACCGGTACCGACCATATCGTCTGCGATTTCTCCTATGGCGGCATGCCCCACCATGAGGGGGAGTTGAACATGCGCATGTTCGCATCGGAGGTCATGCCGACCCTGCAACATGACCATGCCTTCAAGGGTCCGGCCGCGCTGCCGGAACTGGAGGGGTCCCAGGCGGACGACATTTTCGCGCCCGCCTGATTTGGCTAAACCGTGACGTTTTCGATTATCGGTTATTGCCCGGATACGGGCGCCTTTGGCGGCGCCATCTCGACATCCAACTTGGCGGTAGGTTCGCGCTGCCTGCGGCTGGCCCACGGCCGCGGCGCCTTTTTGAGCCAGCACCGCACGGACCCGCGCCTTGGCGACCGGGGCCTGGCGGCGCTGAAAGACGGCGCCACGGCGGGCGAAGTGGTCGAGGCCGTGGTTGCCGGCGCGGCGAATATCGGCTGGCGGCAACTGGCCGCCCTTGACCGGCACGGCCATTGGGCCGCTTTTCACGGCGAGAATATTTACTCGGTTTATAATCATTCGGCGGGTATCAATTGCCTGGCGCTTGGCAATATTCTGGCCAACGATCAGGTCACCGTCGCCATGCGCGACGGGTTCGTCGCGGCCAGCTCTGAACCGTTGGCGGAACGGCTGATGCGGGCCTTGGAGGCCGGACGGGAGGCAGGCGGTGAAATTCATCTGCCTCTGTTATCCGCCGCCCTTCGGGTGACGGACAATGATGATCTTGACCGTTGCGATCTCCGCGTCGATTTCGCCGATGACCCCATGGGCGCTCTGCGAAAGATCAAGGACAGGTTTGACCAATCGGATGTTTCCTTCCGACAACTGACGCTCGATCCCGGCTCTGTTCCCGTTAACCCGGAACAAAGGGAAAAATCCATCGCCCGTATATCAGAACTTGGATGGCAGGAGCGGATGCCGGTAAGTCAAAAGGTGATCACCGGCGACTGAGAAGCACGATATCTCGCCGGGTTAGGCTCTCAACGCCGTCTCCGCCGCCTTGGCCAATCTTAAAACCAGGCCCTCGCGATGTCCCGCCACCATGAATGACAGACCGACCGGTAATTGGCGGGGGGCCTGACAGGGCAGCGTTACGCCGCAGGTTTCCATGATATTGCCCAGGCGGGTATTGCGGGTCATGGCCAGGTTGGCGTCATCATAGGCGGCGGGGTCGTCCTGAAAATCGGCGATGGGCGGGGCGATGCGGGGGCAGGTGGGGTGCACCACCGCCGCGAAACCGGCGGTTCGCGACCGGTAACGCACGGCGATGGCCTTGAGGCCGATGTGGGCGGCTTCCGCATCGATGGCCGAGAGTTTTTTGGCCAGTTCGAAGCGGGATCGGACGCCCCAGTACATCTCATCGCCTCGGCTGTCCACCAGGTCATGCCACAGGGCATAGGCCTCCGCCGAGATGATGTTGCCGTGACGGGCCACATGTTCGAAAGCTTCGGAAAATTCCGGCACTTCGGCCTCGACGATTTCGGCGCCCGCGTTGCTCAGCCGGTCCAGGGCCGAAGCGATGGCGCCGGCCACTGTGGCGTCCAGATCATCGAACATGATGTCCGTGGGTTTCAATAGCCGCACGCCGTCGAGGCTGGCGCCGCTCAAATCAAACGGCCGGGATTGGTTCAGAATGGCGAATATGGCGTTGGCGTCGGCCACGTCGCGGGTCAGGGGGCCAATGGTATCGAACGTGGGCGAGAGGGCGAGAATGCCGTCCAGGGGCAGGACGCCGATGGTCGTCTTGAGGCCGACAATACCGTTCAGGGCGGCGGGAATGCGCACCGAACCGCCTGTGTCGCTGCCGATGCCGGCGGCGGCCAAACCGTTGGTCACGGAGACGGCGGCGCCCGAGGAGGACCCGCCCGGCACCCGCTCCACCTCCCCATCGGCGCCATTGGCTGGCGTGCCGAAAATGGGGTTGATGCCCAGGCCGGAATAGGCGAATTCGGACATCGTGGTTTTGCCCAGGCAGATCATGCCGGCCAAGGTGGCCCGGCGCAGCAACAGGGCGTCGCGGTCGGGCACCCGGTCGCGCAGCAGGGCGGAGCCGAAGGTGGTTTCCGTGCCGGCGGTATCGGTCAGGTCTTTCCACGACATCGGCACGCCGTCGAGCGGGCCTTGCCGCGGACCGGCCTTGGCGCGGGCCGAGGCGGCGGCGGCCTCCGCGCGGGCGCGGGCGGCGGTCGCCCGGATATAGACGCGGTGGCCGGGATCCTCCTCGGCCATGCGGGTGAGAAAATGTTCCGTCAAATCGATGGGATCGATCCGACCATTCTGGATGGCGGCGCCCAGGGCCAGGGCCGTCATCTCGTGCCATGCTGTATCATTCATGGCAGCTAGATTATCCCGCCAATGGCCGCTGGACAACGCCTGGCCAGGCGGCGACATTGCAGGCATGAGCGAGACGGGACAAATCAACACGGATGTATTGATCGTCGGCGGCGGCATGATCGGCTTGACCCAGGCCCTGGCATTGGCCAGCGCCGGCCTCCGCGCGGTGGTGGTGGAGCGGCGAACGCCGGATGCCGTGACGGCCATGGATTACGATGGCCGGGTTTCCACCATATCCTACGGCTCCGCCGCCATGTTCGGGCAGATTGGCGCCTGGGAATATATGGTGGAGCATGCCGAGCCCATTGTTGAAATCCGCGTGGCGGATAACGGCGCGCCGCCATATTTGAAATTGTTCTTGCATTTCGATTATCGGGAGGTCGGCGACCGGCCCTTCGGTTTTACGGTGGAGAACCGCTTTATCCGCCACGCCCTGCATCGCGCCCTGGAAGACGCGGGCGATGCCGAATTGATCGCCCCGGCGGAAGTCTTGGATGTTGAACGCGGCCCCCACGGCGTGCGGGCGCGATTGGTCGACGGCAGGACCATCCGCGCCGCCCTGGCGGTGGGGGCGGAAGGGCGGCATTCGCCGCTGCGCGAGGCTGCCGGTATCCGCTGTCTGAGTTGGCAATATGATCAAACCGCCATTGTCACCACGGTCCGCCACGAGGGCGGACATGGCGGCATCGCCTCGGAGTTGTTCCTGCCCGCCGGGCCCTTTGCCCTGCTGCCCATGCAGGGCAACCGCTCCGCCCTGATCTGGACCGAGCGGAGCCGCGATGTGCCCGGACTGCTGGCCCTGGACGAGGCCGCCTTCAACGAGGCGATCATGGAGCGCGCCGGCGGCCATTGGGGCCGGATCGAATGCGATGCCCGGCGTTGGAGTTTTCCCCTCGGTTTGCAGAATGCCGAACGTTATATCGACAACCGCCTGGCGCTGATCGGCGATGCCGCCCACGGCATGCATCCCGTCGCCGGCCAGGGCCTGAACCTTGGCCTGCGCGACGTCGCGGCTCTTTCCGAAGTCTTGATCGACACCGCCCGCCTGGGCCTTGATCCGGGCGGCGGCGAGGCCTTGCGGCGTTATCAGCAATGGCGCCGCTTCGATGCCTTGAAAATGCTGCTGATGACCGATGGCCTGGTGCGTCTGTTCTCCAATAACATCACGCCAATACGTTTGGCCCGCGTTCTGGGCCTGGGCCTGGTCAACCGGATCGGCCCGGCCAAGCGCTATTTCGAACGCCAGGCCGCCGCCATGGCCGGCGACCTGCCAAAACTTATCCGTGGCGAGGCGCTGTAGAGGGGTGTTCGCGGCAATTTCGATTATTTCAGGCAAAGCGGTTGGCTGACAGGTGGCGTCTACAGCTGGAAAAAATGGATACGCAGGAAAAATTGAAATGGGTCTTTCGAAGGATCCTATTGTGGATGTTCGGCGCGTTATTCCTGTATCTCGGTGGGGTCTCTTTGTTATCGGAGCCGTATTCCGCGGTGCCGATGTTTGTGATCGGTTTATTGCTGTTCCCGCCGGTCTGGTACCTGTTTCACGCCCTGACGGGCCGGCGGGCGCACCCTTTGATAAGGGGCGGAGCCGTCATCGCGATCATTGCCGTCATGGGGCTGCTTGAAGAATATGGCGATCGGTTGGGTATCGACATGCGGCCGCAGGCCGGACCGTCCACGAATTCAGAGGCGTTGCTGGAAGCAAGCCGCCAGGGCATCGCCCTTTACAGAGCCGGCCGCTATGGCGAGGCGCTGCCGCTCTATGAAGAGGCGCTTCGTCTGAGCCGCCTGGAAAAAGGGCCCGAACATGTGACGACGGCCGTGATGCTGGACAATATTGCCATGCTGCACAGCGCGCGCGGACGCTTCTCCGATGCGGAGCGTTCAAATTTGCGGGCTCTGGAGATTTTTGAGAATGCTCTCGGCTCGGATCACCCCGACGTGGCGACCAGCCTTAACAATCTCGGCCGGGTATACTACTCCCAAGGCCGGTACGCCACCGCCGAAACGCAGATGACGCGCGCCCTGGCGATCCGGGAAAAAACCTTGGGGCCCGATCATCCTGACACAGCCATCGTTCTCGACAATCTTGCCTTGGTCCATGCCGATCAGGGGCATTTCGCGAAGAGCGAACGATTAAACCGGCGCGCCTTGAATATCTTCGAGAAAGCCCGTGGGCCCGATCACATTGATGTTGCCAAAAGCCTCAATAATCTTGCCCTACAATATTCGGCGCAGGGCCGTTACGCCGCCGCCG
>JAYGEB010000196.1:0-14019 GCA_046582595.1 Alphaproteobacteria bacterium
CGACCCTCTGGGAGGCGCGGGAGATCACCGAGAAATGGAGACATGCCTACAATACAGAACGACCACATTCAGCCCTGAGCTGGGCCACAACAGACGAATTTTTGAAATTCTGTTCTGGGTTAACCCAGAACAGCATGGACAAGGTCGCATGAGCCTGTCATGCAGAAATCGCTAACCTCCCACTGGCACAGGTTTGGGGAGAATAGCACGCCGTTTTGACAACGACGGGCTAAGTCTCATTTCCATCGCAAGGAACCGATACTGGTATCGTGGCGCTGGCGGATTACAAAGCTCCCGGCGCTCATGCCCGAGGCCGTGGCCAAGCCGGCGCGGTGTTCGCGCAATGATAATGATCGACGCCGCCGGCTTTCCCCCGCGGCTCGCGGGTGGATGATATCGCCTCTCGCGCCATGCCCTGGCGGCGCGAGAGGGGGTGGGATTATCTGGTCGGGTCGTCGGAGACCTGGATGATGGTCTTGCCGAAATTGCCGCCCTCCAGCATGGCGCGGAAGACCTCTGGCGCGGTTTCCAGGCCGGGGCGGATATCTTCACGGTAGGTCACCTTGCCGTCCCTGAGCCAATCCGCCATTCGGGCCAAAAAGGCGTCCTGATGCTCGGCGACGAAATTGCCCACCGCCAGGGGGAAGACGGCGCAATTCCGGGCCGAGAACACCGCCTGGCCGGCCGCCATCCAAAGCTCCGCCGCATCGCGGCCATCGGTGTTGCCGTATTGCGAAATCAGGCCGCAGCGGGTGATGCGGGCATTCCGGTTCAGATGCCCCAACACCGCCTCGAAACACTTGCCGCCGACGTTTTCGAAATAGATATCGATGCCGTCCGGGCAGGCCGCGGCCAGGTCGCCGGGCAGGTCCTGGCCCAGGTGCGAGACGCAGGCATCGAAGCCCAGTTCGTCCCTCGCGAAGGCGCATTTCTCCTCCCGCCCCGCGATGCCGACGACGCGGCAGCCGAGGATCTTGGCGATCTGCCCCACCACCTGCCCGACGCCCCCCGAGGCGGCTGAAACCACCACGGTTTCACCCGGCCTGGGCTGGCATTGCACCACCAGGCCGGCATAGGCGGTCAGGCCCAGCATACCCAGGACGCCGATGGCGGTGGACAGCGGCGCCAGCCCTGGGTCCAGCTTTCGCGGCGCCATATAGGTGAAATCGGAAATACCCGCGCCGCTCAGACCGTGGCTTTGCCAGCCATTGGTGTTGAACAGGAAATCGCCCTCTTCATGGGCCGGGATATTGCTTTTCAACACCTGGACGACCGTGCGGCCGTGGCAGACCTCGCCGGGTTTTTCCAAGCCCCGGCGCCGCCGGCCCCATTGATAGGGATCGAGGGAGAGATAGATGGTGCGGCAGAGCAATTGGCCCGCGCCGGGGTCGGGCGGGGGGCTTTCGCGCCATTCGAAATCTTCGCCCAGGGGCAGTCCCTCCGGCGGCGTGCGGGCCAACAGCCATTGTCGGTTCATGGTCATGGTCATGGTCATGGTCATCGTCATCGTTTGCTCCTCCTCCCAAGGCCCTCCCCATTGCCGGCCCGATCCGGCGGGCAGGTCCTATTAACGGCTTGGCGGCACATCCAACCTGGCGACGATGCCGGCCAGTTCAGGCTTGGACGCGGGGTAGCGCCGCAGCACCTCCGGGTCATGGCCAGGAACGATATGGGCATTGTCCGGGGCCAGGGCGCGCAGTTTACGGTGGCTTTCCAGCATCTGGAACAAATCCACGTGGGTCAGGAAGGGGGTTTCCCGCTCGAAACTTTCGTAATAATGCGCCACGTCGGAAGCCAGGACCACCGGACCGCGTTCCGTGCGGACGCGCACGGCCTGCATGCCACTGGTGTGACCGGGCAGGTGATGCACCGTGACGCCGGGGGCGATGGTGTCTTCGCCGGCATGGAAGATCACCCGGTCGCCATAAGTCAGACGCACCATTTCGAGGACATCATCCAACTTGAACGAATGACGCAGGGCCGGGTGGGTCATGGCCCGCCCGGTGACGAACGACATCTCTTGGTCCTGAATGTGAAAGCGGGCTTTCGGAAACAGGCCCAGATTGCCGGCGTGGTCATAGTGCATGTGGGTGATGATCACGTCCTCGATGGCGGCGGCATCGATATCCAGCAAGGCCAGACCCTCGACGGGCGAGCGCAGATAGTTGCGGCCCCGGCCCTCGCCCTCCGCCCTGTCGTAGCCCACATCGACCACGATGGTGCGTTGTTCATTGCGCAGAACCCAGATGAAATAATCCATGGCCATGGGCGCGTCATGCGGATCGCCATGCACGAACATGGTGCCGCGCTCTCCCACGCGGTCGCCGTACTTAATGGCATGGATCTCATAGGTGTCCTGGGACATGCGGCTTCCTCTCTTGGTTGACCCGGCAATAGTGTAGCATTAGTAGGGAGCGCGGGGAGTTGAGCATGCGGATAATCATTTATGGCGCCGGCGGCATCGGCGGCGTCATCGGCGCGCAATTGTTTCAGGGCGGCGTGGAGACCATATTGATCGCCCGTGGCGAGCATCTAAGGGCGTTGCAAGACAACGGGCTGCATTACCGCACGCCGCACGGAGATGTCACGTTGCCCATTCCGGCAATGGGGCATCCCGGCGAGATCGATTTTCGGGCGGACGACGTGGTCATCCTGACCATGAAGAGCCAGCATACCCTTGGCGCCCTGGATGACCTGCGCGCCGCCGCCGGCGACCAGATCCCCGTGTTCTGCTGCCAAAACGGCGTCGCCAATGAACGCATGGCGGCGCGGCGCTTCCAGAATGTCCATGCCATGATGGTCTACCTGCCCGCCACCGCGTTGCAGCCGGGTACCGTTGTAACCCATGCCGCCGCCACCATTGGGGTGCTGGATGCCGGCGTCTATCCCACGGGTACCGGCCCGATCGTGGAAGCGGTCACCGGCGCCCTCGAGAGGGTTAATTTTTCCGCCCGGCCCAATCCAACGGTGATGCGCTTCAAGTACGGCAAGCTGATCATGAACCTGGCCAACGCCCTCGGCGCCGTCGCCGCGCCGGGCGAGGGGAGCAAGGACATCCGAGCCCAATTGCGGGCCGAGGCGGAGGCTTGTTTCAAGGCCGCCGGCATCGATTACGCCAGCCAGGCGGAGGAGAAGGCGCGCCGGGGCGATCTGATGAAATCCGGCCCGGTGACGGGCCAGGAGCGGGTCGCGGGATCGTCATGGCAAAGCCTCGAACGGGGCACGGGCAATATCGAGGCCGACTATCTGAATGGCGAGATCGTCCTGCTGGGCCGCCTGCACGACATTCCCACGCCCGCCAACCTGGTCCTGCAACGCCTGGCCAACGAACTGGCCGCCAGCCGGGGTGAGCCGCAAAGTATTCCCTTGGCGGAAATACAACGGCGTATAGCGGAATCTTGAAGAACCCTTAGCTTGGCGGCATCTCTTCGAACTGGGGCAGATCCCCGGTTATTTCGTACCAGGGCGCCATGGAACCGGTAAATATATGGGCGCCGGCGCCTTGGCCCGGGTCGCCGTCCAGGGCGCCCAGGGGAATGTTGGCGACGCCCCGCTCCACGCTTCGGTTCGGCAGGCCGGAGCCGCAGACCCGGCAAAAAGCCTGGGTGAAGAATTTTGCTTCGGGCACCTTGTAGCGAACCAAAAGCGCCTCGCCCTGCAGGAAGCGCACCCCGTCGCTGGAGACGAAACCGTTGGTGGTGTGCGCCGCCGCCCGCGCCTTGCGGCAACGGTTGCAATGGCAGTGATAGATGATTTTGAACGGCTCCGTGACCTCGAAAGCGACGCCGCCGCAGAGGCACGATCCCTGCAAATGTCCCGGCGTTCCACGCCCCCTCGCCGGCCGTTCAACCTCGCCCAGGCCGCTTTCGGCGGGGTAGGCGTCGTGGCCGGGCAAATCGTCGGTAATGGGATACCACGGCGCCTTGCTGGCGGTGAAGATATGCGCGGTGGGCCGGATGCCCGGATCGTCGTCAAGGCAGCCGGCGGGGATCACGGCCCGCTTCCCGCCCAGGATCATGGGCACGACCGAGCCGCAGGTGGCGCAAAAGTTGCGGCTGAAGCCCGGAGAGGATTCGTAGTCCCGGATCACCCCGGCCCCCGCGGCCAGGCGGTAATCGTCCGACTTGGCCGAGAGATAGGTGGCGAACGGCGCCCCATGGGCCTTGCGGCAGATGGAGCAATGGCAATGGCCCATGTGGCTGACCGGACCGTCGATTTCCCAACGTACCGAGCCGCAAAGACAGCTTCCCCGGATCATTATTTCCATTCCCCAATTGACCGCCAACGAGACCTTTATCGTACCGCCATCCCACGGCCAAGGGAACCGCGCCCCTTGTTATGGTGCCCCGCATCGGGCGACAATAGTCGGGCCGCAATATCGGGGAGGGGAAACATGGCCCAGCACCGCTTCAAGGGCTAATGCGGTGACGTAATACTTATATAAGGCAATGCCGGCGCATTTTAGTACTTGAACGGTCCCGCGATATAAGTATTACGTCACTGCATTAACCTTTTCCCAAACTGGGGCGGGCGTTTTTCCAGGAAGGCCCGCATGCCTTCGCGGGCATCTTCCGACAGGATCAGTTCGGCCTGGTTTTGGTGCTCAAATTCCAAGGCGCCCGCTAGCGAGACACTGGCCGGGCCATGGATGCCCCGTTTTATCGCCGCCAGGGCCTGAGGCGGGCCCGCCGCCAGCCGTTCGGCAAAGGCCCGGACCCGATCGTGGAAAACATCCAGGGGGTAAAGCTGGTTCAGCAGGCCCAGGCGGTGGGCTTCCTCGGCGCCGATGCGCTCGCCCGTCATCATCAGTTCCATGGCCTTGGCGGCGCCGACCAGACGGGTCAAACTATTGAAGCCGCCCCAATCGGGGATCAGGCCGATCTTCACGAAACTTTCCGAAAACAGCGTCTTGTCGCAGCCCAGGCGTAGATCGCAGGCCAGGGCCAGGTTCATGCCGCCGCCCGCCGCCGGGCCGTTCACCGCCGCGATCACCGGTTGCGGCATCTCCCGCAGCAGGGTGACGACCTTTTCCACCGTGGCGAGATGGCTCTCCAGCACCGAGGTATCGCCGTCCGCCTGCCATTTCGCCATGGCCGCGATATCGCCGCCCGCGCAAAAGGCCCGCCCGGCGCCGGTAATCACCACGCAACGCACATCCCCGTCGTTGGCATAACCGCTCAGGCCGTCGAACAGGCGGTCCCGCATGTCGCCGGCCAGGGCGTTCATCGCCTCGGGCCGGTTCAGGGTGACGGTGGCGACATGGTCCGTGACATCGAACAGAATTTGCGGACCGTTCATGGCAATCTCCTTACCGGTTTACCGACCCTATTTTAGCATGGCCTCCGCCGGCGTGGCACGCCTTGGACTTGCACGGCGCATGGCGCGGCGAGGCCGCGGGCAAAGGGTAATTGAAGCCGGCACGACGAATTGAACGGGCCTATTGCCGAACCCGGCATGGTTCCCAACAACCAATCGTCAAGCCCTCGACCAAATATTGGCGGGACCTTTCAAGCCGCGTGTTCCCCCTACCCCGCTTGCAAATCGGCGAAGCTTTTGCCTTCCGCGACCAGCTTTTCCAGCAGCGCGGCCGGGCGCCAGCGTTCGCCGTTTTCGGCGTGGAAGCGTTTGATGTCGGCCAGCACCTTGTCCAGGCCGATGGCATCGGCCCAGTGCATGGGCCCGCCCTTGTGGGCGGGGAAACCGTAGCCGTTGATGTAGATGATATCGATGTCGGATGGCCGCATGGCCATGCCCTCGTCGAGGATCTGGGCGCCGATATTGACCAGGGGATACAGCGCGCGCTTGATGATCTCCTCGTCATCGTAGTCCCCGCGCGTGATGTTCTTCTCCTTGGAGACCAGTTCGATGATGGCCTGGACCTCGGCGTTGGGGATCGGCGTGCGGTCGCCCTCCTTGTAGTCGTAGTAGCCGCCTTTGGTCTTTTGCCCGAAGCGGCCCAATTCGCAAATACGGTCGGGAATGGTGCCGCCATATTCCTCGTTGGAGGGGCGGTCCGCCGCGCGCGCCTTGCGCACCAGCCAGCCCACGTCCAGGCCCGCCATATCGCCCATGGCGAAGGGCCCCATGGCCAGGCCGAAGTTATAGATCGCCCCATCCACCTGTTGCGGCAGGGCGCCGGATTCCAACAAAAATGTGCCCTCGCCGGTGTAGCCGTGCAGCATGCGGTTGCCGACGAAACCGAAGCAGTTGCCCACCAGCACGGAAATCTTACCGACCTTGCGGCCAATGCCCATGGCGGTGGCGATGGTCTCGGGCGAGGATGCCTTGCCGCGGACCACTTCCAGCAGGCGCATCACATTGGCCGGCGAGAAAAAGTGCATGCCGATCACGCTTTCGGGCCGCTTGGTGGCCGAGGCGATCTCGTCGATGCTGAGGGTGGAGGTATTGGAGGCCAGCACGGCGCCGGGCTTGGCATGGGCATCCAGCTTGGCGAAGATTTCCTTTTTCAACTCCATCTTCTCGAACACCGCCTCGATCACCAAATCGGCGTCGGCGATATCGGCGAAATCCGTGGTGGTGGAGAACAGCGCCATGCGCTGGTCCATCTTGTCCTGGGACAGCCGGCCCTTGTTCACGGTGTTCCGGTAGTTGCGTTCGATAATGCCCATGCCCTTGTCGAGGTTTTCCTGGGCCACCTCCACCATCAGCACGGGGATGCCGGCATTAACGAAGTTCATGGCGATGCCGCCGCCCATGGTGCCGGCGCCGATCATGGCGACCTTTTTGATCTCCTTCTGGGCCGTATCCTTGGGCACGTCGGGGATCTTGGCCACTTCGCGCTCGGCAAAGAAAACATGGCGCTGGGCGGCGGATTCGGGCGAGGTCATGCAATCCCCGAACAATTCCCGCTCCCGCGCCATGCCCTCGTCAAAGGGCAGGGTCGCCGCCGCCTCGATGCTATCGATACATTTCCAAGGTGCCAGAAAACCACGGAATTTCCGCGCGTTGGCCTTGCGGTAGGCCTCGAACACGCCGTCCTCGGCCGCGCAGGGAAGGTCCCGGACCTTTCGCAGCGGCGCATCGTCGGCCACCAGTTTTTCGGCGAAGGCCACGGCGCCTTCCAGCAGATCCTCGCCGACCTCGTCGACAATGCCCAATTCCAAGGCCTGGGGCGCGGGCACGAAATCACCCGAGGTGATCAAATCCAACGCCTTGGGCACGCCCACCAAACGGGGCAGCCGTTGCGTGCCGCCGGCGCCGGGCAACAGGCCCAGCTTCACTTCCGGCAGGCCGACCATGGCGCTGGGCACGGCAAAGCGGTAATGGCAGCACAGCGCCGTCTCCAACCCGCCGCCGAGCGCCGTGCCATGGATGGCGGCGACAATAATCTTGGAACTTGCCTCCATGCCCTTGAGCACCTCATGGAACGGCCGGCCCTTGGGCGGCAGGCCGAATTCGCGGATATCGGCGCCGGCGATGAAGGTCCGCCCGCCGCCCAACAGAACCATGGCCTTGATCTCCGGGTCCGCCTGGCCTTTTTCGAAGGCCTCGCCCAGGCCGTCGCGCACGGCGGCGCTCAAGGCGTTGACCGGCGGGCTGTTGACCGTAATGACGCCAATGGCGCCGCGTTTGGTGAAATCGACCGCATCCGACATGCTAAATTCTCCCGTATTTCCCGCCGGCTCTGAGTTCGCGCCGGGCGCTGTTCGACAATCCGATTGCCCGTTTCATAGCACGTTTCAAACCAGTGGAAAGGGGCGAAAAGAACACCGGCTAGGTTTCACGGCCACGACGGTATACAAGACGGAAAACATACATTTTGGAGGTGACGCCGCATGACGCGCGCGCTTGACGGAATAAGGGTGCTCGACTTATCGCGCTATGTCGCCGGGCCCTATTGCGCCCAGATGCTGGGTGATTTCGGGGCCGACGTGATCAAGATTGAAAAACCCGATGGCGGCGACCCCATGCGTGGCGTCGGCGCGGCCACGGGCGACGATAAGCTGTATATGTTGATGTACAACCGCAACAAACGCTCCCTGAGCCTGAATTTGCGCCATGAAAGAGGCCGGGAAATCCTCGCCTCCCTGATCCGGGAGGCGGATGTCCTGGTGGAAAACTTCCGCCCCGGCACCATGGAGGCCATGGGCTTCGGCTGGGACGAAATCAGCGCCCTGAATCCCGCCATGGTCATGGCCCGCATCTCCGGCTTCGGCCAGGACGGCCCCTGGGCCAGACGGCCGGCATTCGACGCCATCGCCCAGGCCGAAGGCGGCCTGATGCACCTGACCGGCGGCCAGGGCGGCGAGGCCACCATGATGGGCGCCATCATGATCGATTATGCCACCGGCACCAACGCCGCCCTGGGGGTCATGGCCGCCCTGCATGCCCGCGAGCGCACCGGGGGCGGGGCCAGGTTGTCGATGTGCCCCTGCTGGATACCGCCATGTCGTTCCTGATGACGGCGGTGGCGGAATACCGGCGCGACGGCGTGGTCATGGGGCGCATGGGCAACCGGGACCGCTACAGCGCCCCCCACCAACACCTACGAAACCCGCGACGGTGGGCGGCTGCATCTGATGGCGGCGGGCCAGAAACATTTCGAGGCGCTGGCCGGGATCATGGGCGAGGAACAAATCCACGATAACCCGGCCTTCGCGACGCCGGCGGACCGTTTGGCGAACGCCGAGGGGGTCGATGAAACCGTGGCCGGCTGGTTCGCCCGGCACGACCAGGCCTGGCTGTACGAGCGGCTGGTGGCGGCGGAAGTCCCCTGCGCCCGCCTGGCCACGGTGGCCGACGTGGTGGCAAACCCCCAGGTCAAGCATCGGGGTCAGATCATCGACGTGGAGCATCCCAATCTGGGCACGGTGGCCGTGCAGGGCAATCCCATCCGCCTGACCGATACCCCGGTCGAAACCCACCGCCCGGTGCCGACCCTGGGGCAGCATACGGACGAGGTTCTTGCCGAATTGCTCGATTTCGATACGGACGCCATCGCGGCATTGCGCCGGGATGGCGTGATTTAGAATTCCTTTTGGAGCAACACCACGTCATCGCCAATAATCTCCAGCGTTGCCGGCCTGCCGTTGGACGGCCAATGGGCCGCCAGCCAGTGGAACGTGGCCTCGGAGAAATAGGCGATATGGGTCGGATCGGTGATGTAGTGCCAGGTCCGGAAGGCCGCTCTGTCACGCACCCGCTTGGTCATGATGCCAAGCCAGCCGCCGGGTTTTAGAAGCCGCCACAGACGGTCCAGCTCCAGGCCCGGTTCGGCCAGATGCTCGGCGACCTCGCTCAGGGTGATAAAATCATATGACGCGGACAAGACCGATTTGCCGGGCGCGTAAAAGGGGTCGTAAAGGGCCATGATGTGTCCCGCCTCGCCGAACATGTTCGAGAGTGTTGGACCTGGACCGCAGCCGAAATCCAGACCATGGGTGTTGGGACCGAGGCGTTGGTTCAGGGGCGTGAACAGACGGTCGAGAAAGCGGCGGTATCCGGGGTCATCGGGTTGATTGTCGTGCAGATCGTAATAGACTTTTGCCGCCCGCGGCGAAATATGCTGGGCTTGCGGCACGAAGACCAGATTACAGGCCGTGCAATTCAGATAATCCCGCGCCTTGTCGGAATGGTAGGCCACGATGGCCGTGGCGGTGCAAAGCGGACAGATATGCGGCGGGTCTGGGGACATTCATGAACATAGCGTAATATCCGCCGATGGGAGTAAGTTCCGCGATGACCGAAATCTACGTCGATGCCGACGCCTGCCCGGTCAAGGAGGAGGTTATCCGCGTCGCCGAACGCCATGGCCTGGTAACCCATATGGTCAGCGACGGCGGCATCCGCCCTTAACCCAGCCCCCTGGTACGCCTGGTTTTCGTGCCCCCTGGTCCGGATGCCGCCGATGACTGGATCGCCGAACATATCGGCCTGGGCGATATCGCCATCACCAACGATATTCCCCTGGCGGACCGTTGCCTGAAACAGGGCGCGGGCGCCATCCGGGCGGACGGCAAGCCCTTTACGGAAGATTCCATTGGCACGGCCATGGCGACCCGGGAAATCATGGCCGGCCTACGCGAGCGGGGCGAGATCACCGGCGGGCCGCCGCCATTTTCGA
Source organism: Alphaproteobacteria bacterium (assembly GCA_046582595.1). GTDB lineage: Bacteria > Pseudomonadota > Alphaproteobacteria. The sequence goes on from JAYGEB010000196.1 coordinate 10,085, forward strand.
AACAGGACCGCTCCCGCTTTCTCCAGGCCCTGGAGACAGCCGTACAGGCCCGGCGTCGCTAAGCCGTCACGGCTTGCACCGGGCGAGCGCTGGATCGATACTTCCCGCAGCCATGGAGACGCCCCACGAAACCGCCCTTTTGGTCAAGGCCGTCTGGTCCGCCGTCGTCGTCATTGGCCTGACGCTTGTCGCCGAGCGGGTGGGCATGCGCATCGCGGGCCTGTTGTCCGGGGCGCCGCTGACGGCCGTATTGGTGTATTATTTCGTCGGCCGGGACCTCGGCATCCCATATATCGTGGCCAGCGTCCCCTACTCCATCGCGGCATTCTCCGCGACCCTGAGCTTTGTCCTGAGCTATTACTGGATATCATCGCGCCTGCAACGCTATTCCGCCCTGGGCGGTCTGGGGGCCGCCATCATGGTTTTCCTGGCCGTCGCCGCGATCCTTGCATCGATACCTTTCACCTTGGCGGGCGCCACGGCGCTGACCGTCTCCGTGATCGCGCTGTCCGCCTGGCTGGTGCGCAAGATCGAATTCATCAAGGTCGAACGCCCGGTCCGATTGACCCTCCGCCAGTTGCTCCTGCGCGGCGGCTGCGCGGCGCTTCTGATTACCATGGTGATATCCCTGGCGGAAACCGCCGGCTCGCGCTGGACAGGCATATTGGTTGGCTTTCCCGCCACCTTGCTGCCGACCTATCTGATCATCCACCTGACCTATGGCAAGGCCAGCACCCATGCCATGATCCGCGGCTTCCCCACCGGCATGGGCTCGATCATCCTCTATATCCTGAGCATCCCCTATACCTTCCCGCTATGGGGCCCCATGGGCGGCACGGCGGCGTCCCTGGCCGTGTCCACCACTTATTTATCGCTGATCATGATCATCGGGCGGCTGCGTTCCGCCCGTACCCCAACCCCGCGCCGGGAGCGCGGCGGTATCAAGTAAAGGCGCTGAACCGGTCCGTGGTTTCCGCCGCCAGGGCATCGACCAAATCGCCGGCTGGCAGATTACGGCCCAGGGCGGCGGATTGGCCGGCGAAGACCACCATCCAGTCGCCGTCACCGGCCGCGCCCAAAGGGCGGGTAAGGCCCATTTGCGCGGGGAATGGCAGGGGTTCGGCGCCAAGGGCGGTCACCTCGTCGATCAGGCGGTTGCGGATGACCCGTGCCGTTTTGCCGGAGGCCATGGCGGTTACAAAGGTATGGCTATCGCCGCTGGCGGCCAGTGCGTCCCGATAGGAAGCGGAGACATTGGCCTCCTCGCAGCGCAGGAATGCGGTGCCCAGTTGCACGGCCGAGGCGCCCAGCATCATGGCGGCGGCAATGCCCCGGCCATCGGCGATGCCGCCCGCCGCGATCACCGGGACGGACACCGCATCCACGACCTGGGGCAGCAGGGACAGCAATCCTGGCTGCTGGCTGATATCCACGCCGGTGAAGGTGCCGCGATGGCCGCCGGCCTCGGCCCCCTGGGCGATCACCCCGTCAACGCCCGCCGTCTCCAAGGCGCGGGCCTCGGCCACCGTGGTGGCGGAGCAGATGACGAAGCAACCGGCATCCTTGAGGGTCCGAACCGTGCCAGCATCCGGCAGGCCGAAATGAAAACTGATCACCTCCGGCTTGGCCGCCACCAGCACGGCCAGGTGGTCGGGGCCGACCTCACCCACCATCGGGCTTGGTTCGGGTACCGGGCCCAGGCCTTTTTCATGGTACAGCGGCGCCAGGCCCTGGCGCATCTCCTGGCCCAGCCCGCTCAAATCGGGCGGCGTCTCGAATAGCAGATAGTTCACATTCAGGCTGCCGCCGCTTTGTTGGCGGAAGCCGGCGATCCGGCGTTCCGCCTCCTCGGCGCTGTAGGAAAACATGCCCAGGCCGCCAAGACCGCCCGCGTTGGCGACCGCCGCCGCCAGGGCCGGCGTGGTGAAATCCCCCATGGGGGCCTGAAATATCGGCCATTCCAGGTTCAGGCGTTCCGTCAGCGCGTTCCGTGACCACATATCCGGCTCCCCTTCTTCAAGGCGCGAATTCAACCCGTTGCGGCATCTCCGTCAAAGCCTGAACCGTTGCCGCCACCAGATCGGCCATGATCTCCGCCGCCGGACGCCGTTCGGCCAGCATGCCGGCGCCCTGGCCGGCGGCGTTCATGTACAGATCCCAGCGCCCGGCTTGTTGCGCGGCGCTCAAAAAATCCTCCATCAAGACCCGCTGATGAGGCGTCGGCAGGGGGTCCAGGCCCGATTGCGCCCAGGCATCGGTGACGACGTTGCGTTTGGCGCGCAGGGTCTTGCCGGTCCAGGCTTGGGAAATGCGGAAGTCCGTGGCCTTGCCCGCCACAATCTCATCCTTGACCACGTCCGGCAGGCCGCCTTCGGAAGCCACCAGAAAGGCCGTGCCCAGCCAGACCCCGATGGCGCCAAGGGCAAGTGCCGCGGCGACGCCCCGGCCCCCGGTTATGCCGCCCGCCGCCACCACCGGCACCGGCGCGATGGCATCCACGGATTGGGCGACCAGGGGCAAGGTGGCGACGGGCCCCGTATGGCCGCCGCCTTCGGTGCCCTGACAGACCACCAGGTCGACGCCCGCGTCCCGGTTGCGTTCGGCGTGGCGCACGGTGCCGGCCAAGCCGATCACCAGCATGCCCTGCTTCCGCGCCCGGGGGATGATGCGGGCCGGATCGCCCAGGCCGGCGGCGAAGATCGGCACCTCTTCCTCCAGCACCACCTGGATCTGCGCCTCGGCATATGCGTCGGAATTGACGATGTCGTTTTCCACTGGCGCCGGGGTTAGTTCAAACCGTTCCAGCAGGCCGTGCATGAATTTCACATGTTCGGGGTGGTTCCGCTCCAATTCCGCCCGCACGCCGGTGCGGGTCGTGGATGCGCTGGCCAGGGACGCGTGCAGCAACAGATCGACGCCGAACGGCTTATCGGTCAACTGCCGCACCCGCCGGATACGGCGGCGGACCTCTTCCGGAGACAGCGCCGAGCCGCCCAGCACGCCGCAGCCGCCGGCCTCGGACACCGCCGCCACCAGTTCGGGCGGCGTGCCCATGCCCCAGACCCCCATGCCGGCCAGCATGATGGGATATTCAATGCCCAGAATATCGCAAAGTTCGGTCGCTAGGACGGGACGGCTCATGGGCGGTGCTTCTCTTGGGCTCGTTGTCGGTGCTATATCTTAGCCAGTTCAAACAGGGGGAGCTAGGCATGGCGGATATGACGGACAAATCGCCCGAGGAATTCATCCGCGACGAAACGGAATTGCGCGGCCTGCACGGCGCGGTTCATCCCCTGGCGGCGGACAAGGCCATTCCCAGCCTGGAGCCGCACAGCCGCCGCTTCATTGAACTGTCGCCGTTCCTATGTATCGCCTCCTCCGACTCCTCGGGCCCGGCGGATGTCTCGCCCAGGGGCGATGCGCCGGGTTTCGTCAAGGTGCTGGATGACCATACCCTGCTGATCCCCGACCGCATTGGCAACAACCGCCTGGACACCGCCGCCAATATTGCCTCCAACCCCCATATCGGCCTGATCTTTCTGGTTCCCGGCGTGACCGAAACCCTGCGGGTGAACGGCCAGGCGCGTATCTGCACGGATGCCGACGTTCTGGCCGAATTTGAAATCCGGGGCAAGGTGCCGAAAACAGGCATTCTGGTCGCCGTCGAAGAGGTGATGTTCCAATGCTCCAAGGCGCTGGTGCGTTCGCGCCTGTGGGAGGACGATTACCGGGTGGACCGAAAGACCGTCCTGCCGACATTGGGCAAAATGATCAAGGACCAGATTGGCTTGTCACAGCCGGCCGAGGAGGTTGAGGGGTATATTCAAACCAGCGTCAAGGAACGCCTGTATTGATGGCCAGGTTGTACCTGGTCCGACATGGCGAAGACACCGGTTCCGGGGGCGAGGGCCCCGATCCCGGCCTGAACGAGCGGG
>JAYGEB010000325.1:0-5861 GCA_046582595.1 Alphaproteobacteria bacterium
CGCCGCCAAACCGGCCAGGGCGCCGCGCGCCAGCCGGCGCCTGGCGGCCGCCTTGTCCGACACCTCAAGCAGGTGTTGCGTTTGCATTTCCTCGCCGGCCAAGGCGCGGCGGGCGCGAACTCTGGCAAAACGCGTCTCCTGGTTTGAGGGGTCTTCCAGCCAGGGTTGATCCATGGCCGCCAGGGTCGCGGCCAGATCGGCCCGGCGCCTGGCCAGCAATGGCCGTAGCAGGCGCACGCCCGGCAGGGCCCGCACGGGGGCCATGCCGCTCAGGCCGTCGGGGCCGCTGCCCCTGTCCCGACGCAACATAATGGTTTCGGCCTGGTCATCGCCGTGATGGGCGGTCAACAGATGCAGAACATCCTGGCGCCGGCACCATTGCGCCAGCATCCCGTAACGGGCCTCTCGGGCGGCGGCCTGGATGCCGCTGCCTGGTTTGGCCCCGCGCCAGCGTAGGGTCTGGTGGGCAATACCCTTGCCGAACAGCCAGACGCCGACCTGGCGGGCTTCTTGGGCGGACTCCGCTCGCAGGCGGTGATCCACGGTCAGGGCGGTGATGGCGCCGCCACGGCGCCGAGCCCAGGCATCGGCCAGCAAGGTCAGGGCCATGCTATCGGCGCCGCCCGATACGGCGACCGCCAGACGCGGCCCCTCCTCGAACGGCCCAAGGGGCTCCATCAACGCCTCGAAGGCTGCATTATCGATGGCTGGCATGGCCGCTCAATCCAGCAAGTGATGGAAAATGGGCGGGCTGGGCGACATTTTCGAATTGCGTTGTTTGGCCCGACGGGCGGGTGGCGCGGGAAGCATCGAAAAGCTTCTAGCTACATCCCGCCGCCTGTATTTCCTTCAACATGCGTTTGCGCACCTGGGTCCGCAATTTGGTGAACTTGCTCTGCATTTCCAGGAACGCGGCGCAGGCGTCTTCCACCTTACCTAGCTTACCCAAGGCAATGCCCAGCTTCAGCATGGTGTCGGGGGCTTTCTTGCTGTTGGGGTAACGTTGAATTCCGACCAGGAAGGCGCGCGCCGCCTCCGCCAGGTTTTGCCGGGCGTAATAGGTTTCGCCTAGCCAATATTGGGCGTTTCCGGCCAATTCGTCATCGCCATGCCGCGTGAGAAATTCCTTGAATGCCGTTTCGGCATCTTCCAGGCGCATTTTGGTCAGCAGCGAATAGGCATGATTGTAGCGCTCGATAGGCGTGCCTTGTGGTAGCGCGGAGGGCGGTGTTCCTCCGTTGTCGGCGGTTTGTTGACCGGCGGCTGAATTGGCCGGTTGATTGTCGGCGCCGCCCGCGCCTGGCGCGGGCGACTGGGAGATACGGCGTTCAATCTCGGTCAGCCGGAAATCCACGTCGTTGACCAGGCTATCGAGGCGTTGCAGCATGGTCCGCATGTCATGGCGGACTTCTTCCAACTGCCCGGTCAGGCGGCGCATGTCCGCTTCCAGATTGCTCATGCGGATTTCCCCGTCAGCCAGGCGGCCGGCGGATTTGCGGCCGGCCGGCCGGTCCGGCCTGGGCCGCGAGGCGCCGGTCTTCGTGCCGCGGTAATAATCTTTTTGCAGAACACGGAGGTCGTCGTGCATGCGGTCCAGCCGTTCAATCAGGGTCTGCAAATCGGTATTCTGCGCCCGCGCCGGAGCGGCCGGCATGAAGATCAATCCGGCCGTCAGCCCGGACAGGACCAGGAACACGGCGGCGCGTTGGCGGAAAAATACTGGTCTGAAATTTTGCATGGGCGTTTACTCCGGCAGTTCCCGCGAGGCCTGATTCGCGCGGCGCGGCGATGACTAGAGCATGTTCTCTTTAAACATGCCCGGATTCTTAAGAAAAGAGCAATTGAACCAATCACCTGTGTCGCGAAAGCGACCCCGATTAATTGAAAATTGCTCTATGGCGCCAACGAATAATTCCGAAATGTGGCCAAATTATAGCCCATTGCCGCGCCATCGCTCCGGCGCAAGTTTTCGCTTTCAAACAATATATAAAAATTCCGGGCCCGGCCTGGCCGCCTGTCAGGCGCGTTCAGGCTGGGCCCGGAAAAAATGTCACATCGCTACCCGCCGGGCATCGATGAATTAGTTGACCAGCAGCATACCGCGCCGGTTTTGGGAGTAGCAGTTTTCGTTGCTGCTGACACAAAGCGGCCGTTCCTTGCCGTAAGAGATCGTGCCGACGCGGTCGGCGTTGATGCCCAGGGCGATGAGATACTTCCGCGCCGCGTCCGCGCGCCGCTCTCCCAGGCCAAGGTTGTATTCCCGGGTGCCCCGTTCATCGCAATGACCTTCGACGGTCACGGTCACGGCCGGAAATTGTTGCATCCAGTCAGCCCAGCGTTCCACCGTCTTGCGGGCATCGGCACGCAATGTTGATTGGTCATAGTCATATTCGATTATATCGCCGATCTTCAGCACCAGGTCTTCCTGCGAACCCGGCCTGGCCTTTTGCTTCGCGCCGGACTTCATATCGGCCTTCATCGCGCCATCATCTTTCGTCATTTTCGTCTCTTGTTTGGCACCCCCGGTGCCCGACGCATCGGCCTTTTCCTCGACCGGCGTTTCACAAGCCGCGACCAACAATAAGGTCGCCGCCAAACACGCCGCCTTCAGCGCAAATTTCTCAAAGACCATGGAGACCACTCCTCATCCGTTTTTTTAGCGTTCGTGGCGATTTGCGTACAAGACAAATGTTCCACAAACCAATGCTGCTATCAAAATTATCGTCTACCAACAAATTCCGATTTGCCGGCTGAATTCAGGTATTCGCAAATAACACTCGACCATCGACATTTTAGTTACCGAGTCCGTAGGCCAGACATACATGGGCCGCATTGTTTTAACAACTGCCTAATGGCAAAAATAACCCCGACCGCAAAACAACCAAACTAATTGCTTGCGGGTAAAGGGCCCGGCCTTCGGCGGAAATACGATTTAATACCCTCACGCAAACTTCCAGTTGACATTAACTTTGATCCGTCAACGATTCAAGGGGCTTAGAGGCGACCACGCCGGATCGGACGCATCGATGGGGGTAACCAGTTCGCGTTCATTATAGCCGGTCAAATCAACCGACCAAAGGCGCGTCCGGCCGCCGCCACCACCTTTCAGGGTTGGTTTTTGGCGAAAAAACATCAAGACCCGGCCGTTCGGCGCCCAGGTCGGGCCTTCGTCAAGGAAACTTTCGGACAATAATCTCTCACCACTGCCGTCGGGCCGCATGACGCCAATGTAAAACCTGCCCTTGCTGATCTTGGTAAAGGCGATCAGATCGCCGCGCGGCGACCAGACCGGGGTGGCGTACCGGCCCTTGCCAAACGATATGCGTTTCGCTTGCCCGCCATCGCCACTCATCACGTAAAGTTGTTGGCTGCCGCCGCGGTCGGAATTGAAAACGATCTGTTTTCCATCCGGCGAATAGCAGGGGGAGGTATCGATGGCGGGCCCCTTGGTCATCTGGCTGATGACCCGGGTGCGCAAGTCCATGGCGAATATATTGGATTTGCCGTCTCGCGCCATGCTCATGATGACCTTGTTGCCGTCGGGCGAAAACCGTGGCGCGTAGGTCATGCCGGGAAAGTCGCCCAAGACCTCCTGCCGCCCGGTATCGATATTGTAGAGATAGACCCGGGGCGTATTGCGATAGTAGGACAGGTAGGTAATTTCCTGACGCGAGGGCGAGAAACGCGGCGTCAGTACCAGATAGCTGCCGTCGGTCAAAAAGCGGTGACCGTCGCCGTCCTGATCCATGATGGCCAGGCGCTTGACGCGTTTGTCCTTGGGACCGCTTTCCGCGACATAGACCACGCGGGTGTCGAAATAACCGGCCTCTCCAGTCAGACGCTTGTAAATGGTGTCGGAGATGACGTGGGCGATGCGGCGCCAGTTGCCGGGCGTGGAGAAATAGACCAGGCCGGTCATTTGCTCGCCAGCCAAGACATCCCACAGGCGGAATTCCACGCGCAGCCGCCCATCGCTCTCCACCCCGACCTTGCCCGAGACCAGGGCTTGGGCATTGAGCACGCGCCAATCGGCGAAACGCGGCCGGGTCTGCAGAGATTCAGATGTCTGAATGAACGACTTCGGGTCCAGGGCGCGGAACAGCCCCGAGCGGTTTAGGTTCGCCGTGATGACCGCGGCCATGCGTTTGCCCTGGTCCAGGGCGGCCGGCTCGGCGCCATGGAAATCCGGTATGGCGACCGGCAGGGGATCGACATTGCCCTTGGTTATATCGATCTCCAACGCCGCCCAGGCGGCGCCCGGCAACAATGCCAGGCCGGGCAGCACGGCCATCAGGCCAAGGATGAAAAACAGTTTGGATAATGAATGGGTCCACATGACGAATTGCTTCCTAGTTTCTCGGTAACCTTATCCGCCCAGCATCTCGCCGGGATTGAAGGTCAATGTGATCTCGCGCCAACGGGCATATTTGTCCACCGGCAGGTTTTTCAACGGGGCGCATTTCAAAACGGCGCGGCGGGCGCTTTCCGCCGCCGCGCGATAGAACGGATCGTCGGTACCGCTGCCGCCGACGATTTTCGGCGCCTTGGATAATGAGCCATCGGAATTCAGGAACACCTTGATGCGCACCACCAGGTTTTCCGCATCCAGGGCGCCGGCGGGAATGGACCAGCATTGCTGGATCTGATAGCGAATGGCGTCGATTTCGCTCAAGGTCATCGGGACCGACCGGGCGGGTCCCGACCGGCGGGCCGGCGTCCCGCTCGGTGCCGATTTCAGGTTCGCCACGGCTTTCCGCCATTGCCGGGGTTTCTTTTCCCGATCCTTGTCCAACAGCGCCGCGATGCGGTCGGTGTCGAATTGGGGCCGGCGGCGCTTTGGCTTGGACCGGGGCCGGGGCACGGTGCGGAAAGCCTTCAGCGGTTTCGCCGCCGCCAGCTTTTTTTTCGGTTCGGGCGGTTTGGGTTTTGCCTTTGGTTTTTCTGGCGGTTTTTCTGGCGGTTTTTCTGGCGATTTTGGCGTGACCACTTCCACCGGTTTGACCTTCGGCTCCGGTTCCGGTTCCGGCTTGGCCGGTTCGGGCGGTGGCGGCATGGGTGGCGGCGGCGCGGCGACCTTGATGGGTTCGGGCGGCGGCGGCGGCGTTTTCTCCGGCTCCGGCTCCGGTTCGGGCTCCGGTTCCGGGGCCGTGATCGGTTTCAACAGCGGCGCGGGCGGCGGTGCTTTGTTCTCCTCGGGCGGGGCCGGTTTTTGCGACACCGTGCGTTCGGCGACGATGACCAGTTCGACGATGATGGGTTGCTCCACCACGTCCATGGGCTGCATCAATTCGGGCAAGCCATAAATCGCCGCCACCACGACACCCATGTGCAGCAAGCTCGATATGGCTATTCCAGTGCGCAAGGTCCGCCACCCTTACTTCGCCGGCCGCCGGCTTGTTTGCGGCATTTCGGTGACCAGGGCGACCTTGTTGAAGCCGGCGGTGTTCAGGCTGCCCATGACTTCCATCACCGCGCCGTAAGCAACCGAGCGGTCGCCGCGCACGAAAATCCGCCGCGCGGTCAGGTTTTCCGAGATTGCCAGCAGCCGCGCCACCAGATCCTCCTGTTTGACCAAGGTCTCCTGCAAAAATATCTCCCCCTTGCCGTTGATCGAAACCGTCAGGGGCTCTTCGTTGCCTTGCAGGTTCGAGGCCGAGGCCTTCGGCAGATCGATGGGCACGCCCACGGTCAGCAGCGGCGCGGTAATCATGAAAACCACCAGCAAGACCAGCATCACGTCGACAAACGGCGTCACGTTGATTTCCGACATGGCGGCGTAGCGGCCCGGCTGGCGGCCCAAACGTGACGAATTTTGCATCTGCCCCGCCATCACTCCCGCCTCTCATCCAGTTGCCGTGACA
>JAYGEB010000112.1:0-5127 GCA_046582595.1 Alphaproteobacteria bacterium
GGCATAGACCGCATAAGGGTCGCGGATCCAGGTTTCCACCTGGGTGACGGATAATTGCCGGGGCCGGGCCGAAACCGGGGGTTTGCATTCAGGCGCCTGAATGGGCCGTGGCGGGCCGGCATCGTCCAGTTGGCGCTGCCAGCCGCGCAGGTCCGTGGCCCGCCAGGTATCCAGTTCCAGCCCGGTGGCCGATAGAACCTGTTCCAGGCGTAGCAGCCAGCGGGATGGCACGGTGGGTGTCCCCTCCACCTTGGCGGCGCGGGTCAGAATGACCTCCGCGCCGCAGGCGGCCTGGGTGAAATCATGGGCCGCCAGTCCGATCCGCCGCTCCGGCGCGGGCAGGCCCAGGCGGGCGGCCATGGGCCGGCTCAGCCAGGTATCGGCCGCCGCCGCCGCCGGCCAGGAGCCTTCGTTCAAGCCGCCCAAAAGCACCAGGTCGGTTTGCTGCAGGCGGGCCTCCAGCGGCCCCCAGATATGTAGCCGGGGATGCAAGCCGAAGGCCGGCCGTACCGCCTGGCCCGCCATCAGAGCCTGCAACAAGGTGGCGTAACCGGCGCCCGCCATGCCCGGCAGGCCACCGGCGGCGCGCAACAGTTCGGCAATAAAACGCATGGCGGCCTCGCCCGCCTCGGTGGCCCACAAATGGCATGTGCCGCCGTCGTCCGTGGCCAGCCATTCAGCGAAACGCACATGGCCGCTTAGCAGCTTGGCCAGGGACACATCACCCGCCCGGCATAACGCCAACGGCTCCGCCCCATGCTTCGACAGATCGTCCAGCAAGGCCGCCGCCCGGTCCGTATCCCGACGTGAAACGGCCAGGGCGGCGGCAAGGCCTTCGAAGCCAGGGCCAGGGCGCGGGCCGCGCAAGGCGAAACGATCCAGGTCACGGGCGGCGGCGCGCAGGGCGCCGGGGTCCCGTCCTCCCAGGGCCAGGGGATGTTTCAGAACGGCGAGCAGATCAACGGGAGCCAGGGCGCCGCACAACATTTCCGCCGTCAGGCGCAGAAACGAACCGGGCGGCGTGGCGGCCAGGGGCCGGCCGGCGGAATCGTCGACCACGATTTCCCAGCGCCGCAATTCCGCCCCAACGCGGCGCGCCAGGCCCCGGTCCGGCGTCACCAGGGCGGCGGTGCGGCCCGGCGTCTCCAAGGCCTGGCGCATGGCCAGGGCAATCACGCCGGCCTCTTCTATTGTGTCGGCGCAATCGATCCGCACCAGACCCAGGGCCGCCTCGGGCGCCAGGGCCGGCAGATGCCGCCATTGTTCGGTGGTTTCCGTGGGCCGCAAGGTCTCCCGCAGCAAAACCTGACGCGGCCGCTCGCCACCCGCCCCATGCCAGGGCTTGACCTGGGCCCGCTCCACGCCGATCCGCCGCAGCAATTGCGCCAGGCCGAATTGCGCATGGCCTTGATCCACCGCCGCCCAGGTGCCGTCGTCGGAATAAAGATCCAGGCCAGGCAGCACCACGGCGCCGTCGTCCAGCCCGGCGACCACCGCGATCAGGGCCGCCGTGGCGGGAATGGAGCCGGTGGAGCCGGCGATGACGATGGGATCGGACGGCGGCGATCGCCGCCAGCGCTCCGCCTGGGCCCGCAGCACGGCGTTGCGCCTCTCGCCGGGGTCCATGCAGCCTTCGGCGGCCAGCAATTCCCGCCAGGGGTCGGCCAGCAGATTGAGAAAATCCAGGGTTTCCCGCCAATGGGCCGCCAGGTCGTCGGGCACCAGACCGTCCAGGGCGGAGAGCGGCACGTCCTCGGTTTGCAGCCGGTCCAGCAATTCGGCCAACTCGCGGGCCAGGGGCGCGGCCTGGGCCGGGTCGAGGCCGCGGTTGGCGGCAATCAGATGCAACAGCAAAAGCTGCCGGCGCGGGGCGGTGATCGCGGGGGGCAGGTCCGACGGATCGCCACCCGGCAAAGGATCCAGCAACAGCTCGTCCTCGTCCACGTCGCCGATCGCCCGCATGCGGGGCAGCAGCATGGCGCGCCCGCCCGAATGGCGCAGGAAGGCATCGCGCACCGCCCGGATGCCCCGCCGCGTCGGCAGCAACAAGGTCAGGCGGCCAAGGCCCAGGGGATCGCCGCCATGCCGGTCCACCAGCCCCGCCACCAGTTGGCCGGAGAAGTTTTCGCCGGGGGGAATGGTGAAGACGTTGGGTCCGGGCGCCATGGGTCTACTTCGATCTAGAGCAATTTGCAATTAATTGGAGTCGTTTTCGCGACCCAAGTGATTGGTTCAATTGCTCTTTTCCTAAGAGTCCGGGCATGTTTAAAAAGAATATGCGCTAGGCCAGCAGGGCGCGTTCGGCCGCCGCCAGGCCCGCCGGGCGGTTCAATTCCATCCATTCGCCCTCGTGGCGCAGGCCGAACAGGCCGTGCCGCCCGGCGGCCAGGTCATAGATATAATTCAGCGAGAATGGACCGGCGGGGCAATCCTTGAACAGGTTGGGTTTCAAGATCTGAATCCCCGTGTGGATAAAAGGCACGACTTCCGTTTCGGCGCGGCGGCGCAACTGGCCGTCCGGCAACATGGCATAATCGCCAACGCCGTCATAGCCGATGGCGCCGACGGTCGGCTGCATCAACAGCAAGGCATCCATGTCGCCGGGATGAAAGCGGGCCGCCAGGCCGTGCAGGGAGCTGCCAATATCATCGAACCACAGCACATCGCCATTAATCACGAAGAACGGCCGCTCGCCCAATAAAGGCAGGGCCTTGGCGACGCCACCGCCGGTTTCCAGCAGGCCATCGCGCTCGTTCGAAAATTCCACGACCGGTTCCGCACGCCCGGCCAGGTGCCCGCGCAGCAGGCCGCCCCCGTGATGCAGATTGATCACCGCCCGTTCAATGCCGGCCTCGCAAAGGCGGTCCAGGATCCAATCGATAATGGCCCGGCCGCCCACCTGCAACAAGGGCTTCGGTTGCGAGATGGTCAACGCGCCCATGCGGCGGCCCAGACCGGCGGCCAGGATCATTGCGGTCTTCGGTATTTCCACGGAACCTATCAACCCGTTGGCAAAAGGAATCAGCCGCTCGATTGTGCGGTCTGCCGCACCGGGGAACAAGGACGGAATTCGCCCCCTATTTCCAACAACCCATGCGGGCGATGAAGCGCCGGGCATGCGCCAGAACGGCGGGCCGGTCCAGGGCCGGCCGTTGCCGGGATTGTTCGAACCGCACGCGGTTGCGGCGCAGAAATTCGATGGCGACCGGGTTCGCCACGGCGATGCCGATATCGTCGGGCACGGTGCCGGTCTTCTTGAAAATGGCCACGGAATTCAATTGCGCGAAAATGACCCCGATGGCCATGCCGGCGCCGTCCAGCACCGGGCCGCCGCTGTTGCCGCCGCGCACGTCGCCACGAATTTGAAAGCGGCTGAAATCGCCCGGCCGGCCATGAATTTTCAGCAAATCCGCCTTGGTGTGGACCGGCAGGATGGGGGCGATGCCCTGGGTCGGGTAGCCGACCAGATCCGCCTGTTCGCCCATGGACAGCTTCAGGGGCGTGCGGAAAACGGCAATGCTCTCGGGCCTGTAATCGACCTTCACCAAGGCCAGGTCAAAAGGGACGTTGCGGTCCAAAACCGTGCCCCGCAAGCGCTTGCCCTGGGGCAATTCGACCGAGACCGCCCGGCAGCCGTCGATGACATGGTTGTTGGTCAGCAAATGGCCGCTTTTGGCCACAAAAAAGCCGGTGCCGGTGCTGGCCAGGCGGGTACCCCGGATCATGGGCTTTGGCTTGCCCCGTTGCATGATGGCGCGGATGCGTTGCCGCCGGCGTTCGCGGATTTCTTCCGCCTTCGCCTTGGTGACGATTTCGCCCTTGCAGGCCTCGGCCCGCATTTGCGCCACCTGGTCGCGGTTCGGATCGAAGCAATAGACGATGGGATCGGTGCCGGCGGCGGCGGGGGCATGGTTCCCCGGCCAGGCCAGAAAGACCAGCGCCACGCCGCCGATTACCGCCGTCCATGGCCTCATGGCAGCCCGTCTCCTACATCGATGCCGATCTTAACCGTAGCTGATAGTTCTGAAAGGACTTGATATTGGTCGAGACCAGCAAGACCCATCCGGCCAAGCCATACACCGCCGCCAGGCTGATGGAGATGGGCCAGGATGCCGGCAGCACCGTGCCCATGACCAACAGCGTCAATGGCACCACCACGGTAATCGAGGTGGTGACCAAATAGACCGCGCCCAGCATGACGCGCGCCTGGTGCCGTCCCACATAGGCAAAGTACCAGACCAGGATCAGCAGCACGGAAAAGAACATTCCGGCCGCATAGGCGTAATTGATTTCGCCGTGATCCAGACCGGCGGGCACGCCGCCCTTCAGCAACAGGCGCATATTGACCAGGGGAATGACGACGACCAGCGACAGCACGGCAAGCATGACGCGCCGGCCCCAGATTTGCGCCTCGGTCATCGCCGAGGGCATGGCGGGCGGTGGCGCGCCGGTATGGTTGGGTGTTTTCATTCTAGATCTCAAACAGTTCCAGCATCGAATGGAAATATGGCGCTTCAACACCAACGGTGCAATGGTACATTGGAACCGGCGGGCGGAGAGTGACCGCCGTCACTGCCGCCGCCGGCAAAAACAACAGCGCCGCAGGAGGAATTCCGGCTTGAACAAACCTGGTGAACCACGGACCCGCCGTATCCTGGTCACCGGCGCGGCCAGTGGAATTGGCGCCGCCCTGTGCCGCCGCCTGGCCGGCCCGGATACCGAATTGTTCATGCATACGCGGGCCAACAAGGCGGGCATCGAAGCGGTGGCGGCGGCGGTCCGGAACGGCGGCGGCGCGGCGCATGTCTTGTTTGGCAATCTTGCCCAGGACGGCGTGGCCGAAGATCTGATCGCCGCCGTGGCAAGACGGGGCGGGGTTTTGGATGCTCTGGTCGCCAACGCCGGTTTTGCCGACAAGACTCCCTTGGCGGACTTGGCCGATGCCGCCTTGACCCACGGCCATGCCGCCATGCCCGGCGCCTTCCACCGCCTGTGCCGGGCCGCCCGGCCATTGTTGCTGGCGGCGGCAGGGGGGCGGGTCATCGCCGTCTCCTCCTTCGTGGCCCACCGCTTTCAACTGGACGGCGTGGCCATGCCGGCCAGTGCCGCGGCCAAGGCCGCGCTGGA
>JAYGEB010000152.1:0-12882 GCA_046582595.1 Alphaproteobacteria bacterium
TGTGCTCTTCCGATCTCGTGACTTCCAGGCCGAGAAATCCAGGGACGGGGCAGTGTCAATTTTCCGCGCCATCAACCACGGCAAAATTTCCGACCGGCGCTGGTCCAGGGTTGTCCTGGCGTCCCTGCTGTTGTTGGGCGCGACATTAATGGCCGCGCAGGAATCTCCTTCCCATGGCTCGCCGCGTCCCGGCCAACAAACCGCCGAATACTAATCCATTCTCGAGATTGACCTGCCCGCCGGCTCCCAGCCACCCATTGATCATGGTTCCGTGGGTGGCCGGAAGGGGGAGCGGGCGGGGCGGGAACCATCGCCGGGAAAGTAGAGACTTTCGACCCTCTCTCTTGCCATGACGATGGCTCCGGGCCGGCGGCCGTCTGGCGCCGGGGGCCGGGGGCGGTATATGCTGCCCCAATATCCGTCATGGCGAGAAAGAGCCGACACGATGGCCAGTATCTTCAGCCTTACATCCCAGGTGGTCTATGGCCATGTGGGCGGACAGGCCGCCGGGCCGGCGTGGCAGGTCATGGGGCACGAGGTTTGGCATCTGCCGACGGTGCTGCTTTCCAATCATCCCGGACATGGCGCCTTCACGGGCGGTCCGGTGGAGATCGGGCGGCAGAACAAGCTGTTGGATGGGCTGGTGGACGGTGGCTTTCTAGCGGACTGTGACGCGGTGCATACGGGATATTTGGGTCAGGCGGGCAGCGTGGACGTGGCGTTGCGGGCCATGGAAGCCGTCGATGGACCGCTGTTGTGCGATCCGGTGCTGGGCGATGACGGCGGGCTGTATGTCGAGGCCGCCCTGGCCGCCGCCGTGCGCGACCGCCTGGCGCCCCGCGCCGATCTGCTGACGCCGAACCGGTTCGAATTGGGCTGGCTGGCCGGACAGGAAATTGCAACCCTGGACGATGCGGTGCGCGCCGCCCAGGCCGTACGCCGACGGGGACCGGACATCGTGGTCTGCACCTCCGCCGCGCAATCAGGGCCGTGGCTGTATAATCTGGCCGTTACCGGCAGCGGCATCTTTCAGGTGCGGGTGCCCTTGGTGGCGGACCGCGACGTCGTGCCCAAGGGCACGGGCGATGCCTTCGCCGCCATTTTGCTGGGCCATTATCTCGATCATGGCAATATCGCCGCCGCCCTGGCCTGGGCCTCCGCCGCATTGCACGGCCTGATCCATGCCAGTATCGATCGCGGCATGAACGAATTGGCGGTCATCGCCGCCCGGGACCAGATCACCGCACCCGGCCGCATGTTCCCGGTCGAGCGCTTGAATTAAAGCATTTTCAACTAACGTTGTATCGCCGGGCCGCCCGCTCCCCCTCCCGGCCACCCATTAATGGTACCTTGTGGGTGGATGGGAAGGGGGAGCGGGTGGTTCAGATTTCATTGCAATTGCTTTAGAGCGCGGCTGGTTTCGGGCCGCCGGTGGCCCAGTCGAGCAGTTCCACCGTGTGCACCACGGGGATATCCAGGCCGGTGCGCAGTTGCACCATGCAGCCTATGTTGCCGGCGGCGACCACGTCTGGCGACAGGCTTTCGATATGGCCGGCTTTCCGTTCCAGCAGGCGGCCGGCCAGTTCGGGCTGCAACAGATTGTAAGTCCCCGCCGAGCCGCAACAGAGATGCCCTTCGGGCACCTCGAGGACCTCGAATCCCGCCTGCTCAAGCAATTGTTTCGGCGGCCCGACCACCTTTTGGCCATGCTGCAATGAACAGGCCGCGTGATAGGCGACCTTCAACGGCCGGGCCAGGCTGCTGGGCGGCATCTCAAGGCGCGGCAGCAATTCGGTGATGTCCACCGCCAGTTCGGCTATGCGCTGGGCCGGTCCCGCCCAGACCGGATCCTGGGCCAGAATATGGCCGTAATCCTTGACCGTGGTGCCGCAGCCGGAGGCATTGATCACCACCGCGTCCAGGCCCTCGCCCTCCAACTCCGCGCTCCAGGCCGCGACATTGGCGCGGGCCGCGCCGGCGGCGGCGTCCGCCCGGCCCATGTGCTGGTTCAGGGCGCCGCAGCAACCCGCGCCCTTGGCGATCACCACTTCGCAGCCCAGGCGCGTCAGCAGCCGGATGGTGGCGGCATTGATGGCCGGGTCCAGCACCTGTTGCGCGCAGCCGGCCAGCAAGGCGACGCGCATTTTCCGCTCCCCCTGGGCCCGATGCACCCCGGCGCGGCCGCCGATCCCGGGCGCTGGCAAGGTGTCCGGGGCCATGGCCAGCAAGCCGCGCAAGCGTCCCGGCGCCAGCCAGGCGAACGGCCTAGCCAGGCGGGCGGCGAACAGGGCGAGGCGGAACAGGCCGGGCCGGGGCAGGACAATGGACAACAGTCGGCGCAGCATGCGTTCGGCCAGGGGCCGGCGATATTGTTTCTCGATGCGGACGCGGGCGGTGTCAAGCAGATGCATATAATTAACGCCCGAGGGGCAGGTCGTCATGCACGACAGACAGGTCAGGCAGCGGTCGAGATGGCGCACGGTGCGCGCATCGGGCGGTTTGCCGCTCTCCAGCATATTCTTGATCAGGTAGATACGGCCCCGGGGGCTGTCCAGTTCATCGCCCAACAGGACATAGGTCGGGCAGGTCGCCGTGCAAAAGCCGCAATGGACGCATTTGCGCAGGATGCCGTCGGCCTCCGCCACGTCCGGTTCGGCCAGTTGCTCGGGTGTGAAATCGGTCTGCATGTTCAGTACGCCCCGTGCATGCGGCCAGGGTTCAAAATGCGGTGCGGATCGAAGGCATCCTTGATCCGCGCGTTCAAGGCGGCCAGCGCCGGCGGGCCGGGCTGAAAGACATCGACCCGTGCCCGCAATGCCTCCGGCCCGCGCATCAGGGTCGCATGGCCATCGCCGCC
This sequence comes from Alphaproteobacteria bacterium, assembly GCA_046582595.1. Lineage (GTDB taxonomy): Bacteria > Pseudomonadota > Alphaproteobacteria. Next base: position 2,858 of record JAYGEB010000152.1, read on the forward strand.
AAAGGCGCCCCGGACCAACCCGGCGCCGCCATCCTCGCTGTTGGGCAGAGACAGCCAGAACAGGCCGCCGGCCCAATCGTAATAGCCCGCGCCGCCCGCCGACAAGGCCTCCCGCATAACGTCGGCGCCCAGGGACGGCGTCACCGAAAGTTTCCAGACAATGGCGCCCGGGTCGGGCAGCAACGTCGCCACGTTGGCGATTTCCCGCCACAAGGTGTTGGAATTATGGCCATGCAGTTCCTCGACCGCGCCCTGGGCGCCCCATAGTTGACGCAGGGCCTCCGCGCGGTGTTCCACCGACGGTGCCGGGCCTTCGACGCGCACGGCGGTGACGGCGGCGCCGGCGCCTTGGAGGTAAGACACCGCCGAGCGGGCGGCGATGTCTTCAGGCAGATGGGCCAGGGCGGAGACTTCGTGCGGGCTGCCGGCGGCCTGGCTCATGGCCCTTATGGCGGCGCCGTCGTCCTGCCCGAACAGCAGGACCGTGCGGATTTTTTCCGGGCTGGGCAGCACCTTCACCGTGACCTCGGTCAGCGCCGCCAAGGTGCCGAAACTGCCGGCCATCAGCTTGCACAGATCATAGCCGGTGACGTTCTTGACCACCCGGCCGCCCGATTTGAAGGCCGCGCCCCGGCCCGAGACGGCCTCCAGGCCGAGGAAATGATCCCGCGCCGCGCCGGCCTTGATGCGGCGCGGCCCGGCCAGGTTGGCGGCCAGCACGCCGCCGATGGTCTGAGCCTTGTGGTTGCCGTACAGATCGCCGAAATCGGGCGGCTCGAAGGCCAGTTGCTGACGCTGCTGGGCCAGCATGGCCTGGATTTGCCCCAGGGAGGTCGCCGCGCCGGCGCGCAGCACAAGTTCTTCGGGCTCGTACAAATCGACGCCATCCAGGGCCGAGAGATGCAGGCGGTAGTCCGTCTCGACCGCCCGGCCCAGCGCGGTCTTGCTGCCGCCGCCGACCAGTTCGACGGTCTTGTTCGATCCCGCGGCCCAGGCCAGCACTTCGGCCACCTGGCCGGCATCGGCAGGTTTCAGATCTTCCGCCATCAGAACCTTGGAATGTCGGGAAATGGCAGTTGACCCTTGTGCACCACCATTTGGCCCAATTCGGCGCAGCGGTGCAGAACCGGGAAGACCTTGCCCGGATTGAGGCGGCCATTGGGATCGAAGGCGCATTTAACCCGTTGCTGCTGGGCCAGGTCCTCCTCCGTGAAGACCTCGGCCATGAGATCGCGTTTCTCGATGCCGATGCCATGCTCCCCGCTCAACACGCCACCGACCTCGACGCACAGGCGCAGGATATCGGCGCCGAATTTCTCCGCCGCTTCCAGTTCTCCGGCGTTGGCGTCGAACAGGATCAGGGGATGCAGATTGCCGTCGCCGGCATGAAACACATTGGCCACCCGCAGGCCATACTGTTCGCTCAACCCGGCCATGCGTTTCAGGACCTCCGGCAGGCGGTTGCGGGGTATGGTGCCGTCCATGCACATATAGTCCGGGCTGATCCGGCCGATGGCCGGGAACGCCGCCTTGCGCCCGGCCCAGAACGCCACTCGCTCTTCCTCGTTTTCGGAGATGCGCAACGAGGTGGAACCGCAGGCGGTGGCGATCCCGCCGACCTGTTCGATCAGATGATCCACCTCCCGGCCGGGGCCGTCCAGTTCGACGATCAACAGGGCCTCCGCCTCCATGGGGTAGCCGGCATGGCAGAATTCTTCCGAGGCATGGATCGCCGCCTTGTCCATCATTTCCATGCCGGCGGGAATGATGCCGGCGCCGATGACCCGGCCGACGCAATCCCCCGCCTGCTCGGACGAGGGGAAGCCGATCAGCACGGCGCGGGCGGTTTCGGGCTTTTTCAGGATACGCACGGTAATCTCGGTGATCACGCCCAACAGGCCTTCCGAGCCGGTCAAAAGCCCCATCAGGTCATAACCGCCGCTATCGAGATGCTTGCCGCCCAGGCGGATCACCTCGCCCGACAAGAGCACCATTTCCAGGCCGAGGAGATTGTTCGTGGTGACGCCGTATTTCAGGCAGTGCACGCCGCCGGCGTTTTCGGCGACATTGCCGCCTATGGAACAGGCGATCTGGCTGGACGGATCCGGCGCGTAATAAAACCCCTCGCCATCCACGGCCTGGCTGATGCCCAGGTTAGTGACGCCGGGCTGCACCCGGACGGCGCGGTTTGCGTAGTCGATTTCCAGAATTTCGTTGAATTTGCCCAGGCCAAGTATGATGCCGTCTTCCAGCGGCAGGGCGCCGCCCGACAACGAAGTGCCGGCGCCGCGCGGCACCACCTTGACCTGGCGGCGCTCGCATAGCTGCATGATGGCGGCCACTTGCGCGACGGTCTCGGGCAGCACCACGGCCAGGGGCGTCTGGCGATAGGCGGATAGGCCATCGCTCTCATAGGCGCGCAGCGCCACGTTATCGGCGATCACGCCCTCGCCCGGCACGATTTCGCGCAGATCGGCCAGCAGGCCCTGGCGTTGCGCCAAAATCTCGCCTTCCGGTTTGGGCATCAGCATATGTCAACTCCAGCCAAGGGAACCAGCCAATCATAACAAAATAATCAATGGCAAAGAATGGAAAAGGAAGACCCCGGGTTTTTTCTATTTTGCGTGTTGATAACAACCGCCCGTATGGTGTGGGCTTGCAGAAGTCAAGTGGAGAGGGACGTCAGTTGGGGAAAACGGTTTCCATCGGCATTCATGTGCCCAGCGCGGCGGTCAACGGGCTGGAGGGCGGCCGGGCCTATGGCGCATTTTTCAGGGCTGTCGAGGATTTGGGCTTGGATGCGCTGTGGGTCGAGGACCGCATCTTTCACCCCGCCCATATGGCGGATTCCCTGACCTTGTTGACCTGGGCGGCGGCCAATACGGAGCGCATTCAGCTTGGCACCGCCGTATTGCTGCTGAATTTACGTCAGGCGCCTATCGTGGCCCGCCAGATTTCAACGCTCCAGCATCTCTCGGGCGGGCGGATTTCCCTTGGCGTCTCGATCGGCGGGCGGGAAGAGGAATACCGGGCCCTGGGCGTGCCCATGGAACGCCGGGTGGGCGTGTTTCGTGAAAGCATCTCGGTGTTGCGCGGTCTTCTGGGCGGCGAACCCCACGGCCATGACGGGGCTTTCTTCCCCATGGTGGATGCCGTCGTCCGTCCCGCCGCGCCGACGCCGATCCTGATTGGCGGCATTGTCGAGGCGGCCATCCGCCGCGCCGGGGAACTTGGCGACGGCTGGATCATGGGGCCGTTCGGCGGCCTGGAGGATTTCCGGCAAGGCTGGCAAATCGTTCGCGGCGCGGCCCGTGCGGCGGGCAAAAACCCCGATGACCTCATCGCCGGGCGCCTGCTGTATGTCGCTGTGGACGATAACCGCGACAAGGCCCAGGCCGAGCTGACGCAATTCTTGCATGGCTATTACGGTCCCGGTTTCGATGTGGCGAAACACGCCATCTTTGGCCCGCCGGGGGAGGTCGCCGCCAGGCTGCGGGAACAGGTAGATGCGGGCATCGGCCATCTGATGCTCGGCGTGCCCAGCCTCGATCTTGGCCATCTGCGCCGCCTGGCCGAAGAGGTCGCGCCGGCCCTGCGATAGGGGGCCGTCAGGCCACCGCCCGCGCCAAGGCGCAGAATTGTTCCACGCTTAGATTTTCCGCCCGCAAGGTGGGTTCCAGGCCGGCCCGCCGCAGCAGGCCGAGGGGATCGGCGCTGATTTGTTTCAGACTGCCGCGCAACATCTTGCGCCGTTGCCCGAAGGCGGCGGCGACCACCGCCTCCAACACCTCCGCCCTGGCCTCCGCCAGGGGCGTGGCGCGCGGCTCCAGCGCCAGAACGGTGGAGGTTACCTTGGGCTCGGGGGTAAAGGCGCGGGGCGGCAGGTCGAACAAGGCGTCAACCCGGCAGCGCCATTGCACCATCACCGAAAGGCGGCCATAGGCCTTGGCCCCCGGCGTGGCGGCGATGCGCTGGGCCACCTCTTTTTGGAACATCAATACCATGTGTTCGAACAACTCCAGCCGGTCCAGCCATTTGAACAACAGCGGCGTCGAGATGTTGTAGGGCAGATTGGCGATGATCCGGTCCGGCCTTGGCTCCAGGTCATATTCATCCAGTTCCAGGGCGTCGGCCGCCACCACGCTCAAACGTCCGGGCGCCTGGGCGGAGAGCTCTTCCAGGGCGGCCAGGCAACGGCGGTCCCGCTCCACCGCCAGTACATGATCGGCGCCTTCCGCCAGCAGGGCCCGGGTCAGGCCGCCGGGACCGGCGCCGATTTCCAGCACGGTTTTACCCCGCAGCGGGCCGCCGGCGCGGGCGATCTTCCGGGTCAGGTTCAAATCCAGCAGGAAATTCTGGCCCAGGGCTTTCGTGGCTCTGATCCCGTGGCGGGCAATGACCTCCCGCAACGGGGGCAGACCGGCCGGTAATTCCCTCACCCCGGGCCGCATGCGGCGGCGGTGGCCCGGCAACGGACCATGAAGCCGGCATGGGCAATGGCGGAGGTCAGGCTCAGGGAGTTGGCCCGGCCCTGGCCGGCGATGTCCAGGGCGGTGCCGTGATCGGGCGAGGTACGGATAATTGGCAGGCCGAGGGTGGTGTTGATGCCGTATTCGAAACCCAGCGCCTTGACCGGGATCAAGGCCTGATCGTGATACATGCAAATCGCCGCGTCATAGGTTCGCCGGGCGGCCTCGTGAAACATGGAATCCGCCGCCAGCGGCCCCCTCGCGTCGATGCCCTGGGCCCGCAGCCGATCGACCGCGGGTTGGATGATATCGGCTTCCTCAGCGCCGAAATCACCGCTTTCGCCCGCATGCGGGTTCAGCCCGGCGACCGCCAGGCGGGGCGCGGCATAGCCCAGATCGCGTTTCAGGGCGGCGGCGGTGATGATCGCCCGTTCCACGATCATGTCGGTGGTCAGGCTGTCCAGCGCGTCCCGCAAGGACATGTGAATGGTCACCGGCACCGTCTTCAGGCCGGGGCAGCTCAGCATCATCACCGGCATGAAATCACCGCCGCACAGAGCGGCCAGAAATTCCGTGTGGCCGGGATGGGCGAAACCGGCTTCGTGCAGGGCCGCTTTCTGGATCGGGTTGGTGACCACGGCGGCGGCCTCTCCCGCCCGCACATGCGCCACCGCCGTTTCAATCGCCCGCACCACGGCGGGCGCGTTGGCCACGTTCAATGTGCCCGGTTCGGACCTTTCGGCCAAGGCTTGGGGAAAAACCGGCAAGGCATCTTCGAAACAATCCACGGCCTCTCCCGGCGCCGCGATTTCCACCACCGCCGGTGCCCGGCCCGCCCCCTTGGCCCAGCTTGCCCGATCGATGTTGGCGAGGCTTCCGGCCACTTCCCGCACGTGGTCCGGATCGGCGATCAGATAGAACGGCGGTAGATCATATATGGTCCGGCGGCTCCAGGCCTTGACGGCGATCTCAACCCCGATGCCGGCCGGTTCGCCCATTGTCAGGGCGATCGGCCGCCGGGTTGGGGCCGCCGGAGCCATATCCGTCATCGCAGTTCCACCACCGCCGAGCGGCGCAAGTCCCGTAAATAGCGTTGCGCCAGCATGGCCAGGCGCCGGCGGGCGATATTGTTGGACACGCTCTGCCGGTTGAAACCCTTGCCCTGGACCACCTCGCGTTTGCACACCATCAAAATCATCACGGCGGCCTGGTTGCGGATCGGTGGGCTGAACCGGCCGATGGGCAGATCCTTGACCGCCGCCGCGATGTTCGGCGGCAGATCGGCCAGCGCGACGCCGCCCAGATCATTCGCCGTGGCGCCCGGCAAGGCCGCCGCCACGGCCTCGACCTCGGCGCAATTCTCGGTGTTTTCCACCGCCACCCGGGCGAGTTCCTTCCGCGCCTCGAAATCGTCCTTGCCGCCGTCCTTGGCGGCCGCCAGCACGATCTGTTTTAAATGCATTTTTACGCCGTCCTTGGCGGCGGAGGCGATCCGCCGCCGGGTCTGCAGACGGATGATGTAATAGCCGCCCGCCGCGCGGATCGGTTCGGACAGGCCCCCCGCCTTCAGATTGGCGATGGCCTGGTCCAGGGTCGCGGCCAGCTGGCCCGGCTGCACCCACCCCACCGCGCCGCCCTGGGCCGCCGTGGCGCCCCGGCTGAACTGCCGGGCCAGGGCGGCGAAGGCGGCGCCGTCGCGCAATTGCCCGACCAGGTCAACGGCGGCCCGGCGTACGTCTTCCTCTTGCTCCTGAGTATCGACGGGCAAGAATATCTCCGAGATATCTTGTTCCCAGAGCCCCGCGTTGGCCCGCAGGCGGGCCAGGACTTCGTCGACTTCCTCATCTCCGATCTGCACGTTCCGGCCCAGGCGCCGGCGCACCAGCTTGGTCCAGGAAATTTCCGCCCGCAGTTGCGCCTCCAGGGCCGATCTGGGGATCCGCCGGGCTTCGAGGTATTTGTCGAGGCCGCCGGCGGGCAATTTGTTCTGTTGTTCGATAAAGCGGTAAGCGCGTTTCAAATCCGCCTTGCCGATGCGTATGGAATGGCGCCGCGCGGCCTGCATTTGCAGGCTTTCATCAATCAGGCCGCGCAGGATCTGGCGCCGCAAACGGCGGCGCGTCTTCGCCGTGTCGGCCAGCCGCGAGGTGGAAATGACCAAGCCGACGCGCTGTTCCACGTCAAAGCGGGAAATCACTTCATCATTGACGATGGCCGCGATGCGCTGGACATCCTGGGCCTGGATCCCGCCCGGCGCCGCGAGGACCATCGCCGCGGCCAGCAGCATAAGGGCGCCCGCCGCCAGGCGGCGCGGCGGCAAGGGCCGCGGCGGCGCGGGCGGTCTTGGTTTCTGCAATATCGGCGGCGCCATCCGGCGAATATCTCCCTGACTGTCGAGCATTGTCAAGATAAGGCGTTAAGGCGCGTAAATGAAGGGCGGCGGGGCGCTTTTTTGCCAGCCCAATGCCGGCCCGCCATTGCACGGCCATTGCACGGCCATTGCACGGTTTCAATCCTTGAGCGCCGCCGCCGCCCTTGGCCGGCTGAAACGGGCCGCCAGCACCGTCAGCGTGGCCAGCACCATGAAGGCCGGGGCGAACCAGAACAGCAGGCGCGGCTCGCCCCGGTCCAGCAGCCAGCCGAAAAACACCGGCGTGATGGCGCCGCCCAGGTTCAGGCCGGTGGAGACGAAACCAAATACCTTGCCCATGGAGCCGTCCGGCGTGACCGCCCGGACCAGCATGTCGCGGGACGGCATGATGGCGCCGAAATTCAGGCCCGCAAGGGTCATGGCGGCGATCACCCAGCCGGCCGACAGCATCACGTTGCCGACCACGAAGACCACCACCGCCGTGGCCAGGAAACCGGCGACCGCGACCCATTCGTGATGCCGGGTGCGGTCCGCGATATAGCCCCCCAGCAGGACACCGGCGGCGCTGCCGACCAGGAACATGGTCAAGGCCATTTGCGATTGCGCAAGGGAAATGTCCTGGATCGAGACAAAGGCCGCCACGGCGAAGGTGGACAGCCCGCCCTGGGACATCGAAAGCATGACGAAAAACAAAAAACACATGATGATCGGCGTCGACAGCAACAGCGCCACGCCGCTTTTGCCGGACTCCCGCCCCGGCTCTTCCGCTCCGCTCGCGCCGGCCTGGACCTGACCGGGGGGCCGGGCGGGGGCGGCATGGCGCAAAAAGCGTTGGTTGAACGCCAGCAGCAGCCACGCCGCAAGGCCGACAAAGCCGGTCAGCATCAAACCCAGCCGCCAGTCCCAGCGCAGGGAGACATAGGCCATGGCGAGGGGCGCCGCCGCGCCGCCCGCAAAACCGGCGAAGGTATGCAGGCTGAAGGCCCGGCCCATGCGCCGCGCCGGTACCGAGGCCGACAACAGGGCATAGTCGGCCGGGTGATAGACGCTGTTGGCGACGCCCGCGATGGCGGCCAAGTACAGCATGGCGGTGTAGCCGGCAAAAGCGCCCATGCCCACATAGGCCAGGGTGGAAACCGCCACGCCAATGAGCAGCAGGCGCAGGGCGCCCAGGCGGTCGACCAGGAAACCCATGGGCACATGGGTCAGCCCCGAGGCCACGTTGAACACCGTCATGATCAGCCCCAGCTCGGTATAACCGACCGCGAAATCCGCCTTCAACAGGGGCAGGATGGGGGGCAGCAGATAGATCAAATAATGGCTGAGGAAATGCGCCGCGCCCACCGGCACCATCACGCGGGCGTCGAGGCGCGGGCCGGGGGCGGCGGCCGCGCCGGTTTTCTCCGCCGCGCCGCCCGGTTGCGTGGTTGCCGTCATGCCCTGGTTACTAGATCAAACAACAGGGGAAGGGAAATTTTTTGCCGCGGATTGTCTGGTCCCCGTCCGAATTCGGACGATACGGACCGTGGTGGCGGTTTTCGCCTTGGCCGTCATGGCTGGTTTGCTTCGCCTTCCGCTTGCGTTATCCTCCGCCAATGTGCAATTGCGCCGCGCCGCGCGCGCGGCCTGATTACTTGGTTTGATTGCTCTATTTTCCGAAGTGTCCGGGCGCATTTTTTTCGCTTATGCTCCGGGCTCCCGCGCCCGCCGCGCCGCTGGCCCGGCTCACTCTGGATCGTCATGTGCCCGAGATAAAAAAAGCAGCGCCCGCAAGCAGTCCCAAGCCGGCCACGGCGCGCCTCAACGCTCTTTTGCTCCGCGTCGGCACCACGGACCGGATGGCCTTGAGCGCGGTGTTGAATGTCAACGCGACGCAAAACGCGGCGGACGCGCGGGCGGCCCTGGAGAGCTTCGACGCCGATCTGGTGGTCGCCGATATCAGCCATACCGATGTCGAGGCCCTGGCCTTGCTGCGGCATCTGCGCAGCCCGGCCACGGCGCCGCGAAAAGGCCTGCAAATGATCTGCCTGTTGGCCGCCAGCAGTCCCGAGCGGGTGCGCGGATTGATCAAGGCCGGCGTCGATCACGTCATGATCAAACCGATTTCCGCCATTGCCCTGCGCGATCTGGCGCAAAATCTGTCCGAACACCCGACGCCGCAAGTGGCGGTGCCGAAATACGTCGGCCCCGACCGCCGCCGCCTGCCCATCGCCTCCTACACCGGCCCCGCCCGGCGCACCGACGAGTAGCTGGGACGGATTGCTCTATCGGGCCGGGCCCTCGGCCAGGATGAATTTACGGTCGCAATAGGGACATTCGACCCAGCCCCTGGCGCCCATGTTCAAATATACCGCCGGATGCCCCAAGGCCCCGCCGCCGTCGCAACGGACCTCCGGTTTTTCGACTTCGACGGTCTCGGGTGCTTCCACGGCCATGGCCCATCCATTCTTTCCACAACAGCCTTCAGAATAGTGGTTCCCACCACTAGAGCATGTCCTCTTTGAACATGCTCGAATTCTTAAGATAAGAGCAATTGAACCAACTACTTGGATCGCAAGAGCGAATCCAATTAGTCGAAAATTGCTCTAGGCGGGGATGATACCCATTGCGCCCCGACAAGCAACAGTTCCGCGCTTGCCCCCAACCCAAAAATCCCCTAGCTTGCCCCCGCCCGGCCATTTTTCGCCGCCCTGGCACCCGTAGCTCAGCTGGATAGAGCGCTGCCCTCCGAAGGCAGAGGTCACAGGTTCGAATCCTGTCGGGTGCGCCAAACTTTCGTTTTACAAGAACAGTCTGCTACAGCCCGGCTATAGCACTTCCTCGGCCAGCAAACGCAACGCATCGATGGAGGAGCCACGGGCGAGCAGTGTACTCACCTGGCCCTTCTTCCCCGCTTCTTTCCATGGCTGTAAGTGATCACGAATGCGGTCAGCCGAGCCGATCAGCGCAACCTCGTCGATCAGTTCGTCAGGCACAGCAGCGGCCGCTTCGGCGCGTTTGCCGGTAAGGAACAGATCCTGAATTTTGACCGCAGCTTCCTCGTAACCCTGGCGTTTGGCGTAATCGTTATAGAAGTTCTTTTCTCGTGCGCCCATGCCGCCAATGTAGAGCGCGAGATTTTCCCGCACGGGCATTCGGGCAGCCTCAAGGTCGTCATTCAAAATCACCTCGACAAACGGCGCGAT
>JAYGEB010000206.1:0-2256 GCA_046582595.1 Alphaproteobacteria bacterium
CGGTGCGGCATTGGGCGAGTATTTTCGCCTCGGGGGCCTTGTGGCGCACGACGAAGCAATTCTGGCCCTGGGCCTTGAAACCAAGGCAGGCTTTCAGGGCCGTGGACCAGCCGGGATACGATCCAAATCTCACATGAAATAGCGGCTGTTTGCCCGGTACGGGTTTTTCCAGGATGCGGAAACCGCCACCCTCATCACCGGACAAATTTAGATGTTGCAGGCTCGCCAGCAATGCCTGGGCATGGGCAAGATCCTTGAAGGCGCCAAATTGCGTATCGTAGCGCGGCGGCCGGCGTTTCCGGCGGGGCAGGGGGCGGCGCGCGGCATCGGCCGGGACCAGCGCCGCCACCGCCTTGGTTGAAATACCCGGGTTGGCCGGGATCGCCAGGTTCGCGGGCGAGGCGCCCCGAATGCTGCCGGTGAGCGTGACCGCAAGCGGCGGCGGGGGCGGCGCGGTTATTTGCACAACCATTGCCGCCGTGGTCTCAACCGTTGCTTGCGATCGGATGGTTTTCAGAGGCGATGGCTCCGCCATCACGGCCTCGGGCGTAATTCTTGGCATGCTTGGAACCGGCGGGTTCGCGGGCGCGGTGCCCATATAGCTTCTGGTGAGCGTGACGGCCAGCAGCGGCACGGGCCGCGCGGCTTTCGGCGCAACCATTGCCGCCACGGTCTGTACCAATGCTTGCGAGCGGATATTTGCCAGCGACGATAGTTCCGCCGCCAGCGCCTCGGCCGTAATACTTGGAGCGGCCGGAATTGGCGGGCTCTTGGGCCGGGCGGCTAATCTGATTTTGGTTTCGGGTGTGGGCCGGGGCGGCATCAGCCCCTGGATTGGTTCCGTGACATGATTGGAGATTTGAGCGGTTTTTCGGGTGGTTTTTTGGGCGGTTTTTCGATCTGTGGTTTGCTGGGGAAGCGCTGTCATGGCCGGTGCCGCGGCCGGTACGATGACCTCCGGCAGGCCCGCCACCGGCGCCATCGATGGCTTGGATCGTGCTTCATTCAGGCCGCTGACGGGCCCCGTCTCCACCCGGCGCGCGTCCGCCAGGACCTGCCCGACCAGTTCTTCTATGGTGCCTTCGTCGGCCGGGCCTGAATCCTCCGTCAGCGTCTCCCACTTCGCCACGGTGTCGCGGATGGCGACGCGCAAACGATCGACATCGTTAAGCGGTATATCATCCCCGATCACGTCCAGGCCCAGGGCATGCAGGATATTGCCGTGCGCCCGGCGCAATTCCACATAAGCCTGATGTTGCTGAACCTCCGAGCGCAACTGCCGGGCCGCCACGTCAATTGTGTCCAATAGGTTGCCCTGGGTAATGCTTCGCTCCAGCATCGCCAATTGGCTTAATTCCCGGTCCGAATGGGTGATCTGGCGGGCCAGCCGAAACTGATAACTGGCCTCCCGAAAATCGTTATAGGCAATGTGCACCTGCGCCACCACCGCGACCGACAGCGCGAGTCGTTGACGGCGCGCCATCTCGCCGCCCAGTTCCGCCGTCCGCATGGCCAGCGGCCCGGAAAACAGCCGGAAAAGGTTAAAACCCAATTGCGAGCCGACGGCGGTCCAGGAGCTGTTCAGCAAGCCGCCATCGCTGCTGAAATTGCGCGTCAGGTTGAAGTTCAGGCCCGGAAACATGCCATACAGGGCTTCGCGGGATTCCCATTCGGTGATGCGTTCGTTGTAATCCTCGACCCTTAATTCCGGCCGGTGTTCAAGGGCGAAGGCTTCCAGATTTTCCACCGCCATGGGCAAGGCGGGAATGCCCTGCATGGCGGCGGGCGGTTGCAGGGTGAAGCTGGCGCCGGGCTGGATGTTGGTCAACTGGGCGAATTCGAACTTGGCCCGGCCATAGTCTTTCCGCGCGGCGATGATCTGGCGCACGGTATCGATCAAGCCGCGGCGAAATCCCACCGTGCGGCGCCGGGTCTCGATATTGTTGACTTCCAGGCGCCGGCTTGCCGCCAATGCGGCGACAAAGTCCTGTTCGATGGCCACCATTCTGGTCATCATCTGCTGCGCGCCGACGGCTTTCCAATAAGCCAGACGCACATTGCGGATGATGTCCTGCAAGGCCTTCCAGATGCTGGATCGCGTGGACCGAACCGATGGGAACGACTTCGCCCATCGCCTTCGTGGTTTCCTTGATCTTGGCGATCGAAGCCCAGGCGCCGGAGCCAAACACGGTGACGGCGAGAAGAAACAACATGGTCCTGAGAAATCCGGGCGGCCCGACCTCCTCGAGCAATTCC
>JAYGEB010000211.1:0-6686 GCA_046582595.1 Alphaproteobacteria bacterium
ATTGCCTTTGCAGCGGGCCTTTGCAGCGGATCGCCGGGTTTTCCCGCCATTGTCCGCAGACTATGGGACTATGGGACTATGGGACTATGGGACTATGGGACTATGGGACTATGGGACTATGGGACTATGGCATGGACCGATCAGGAACCGGAAGTGATAAGAGCATTTTCAATGCGGTCCGAACCACCCGCTCCCCCGCCATGCAACGTTAGTTGAAAGTTCTCTAGCCGAATAGAGCGGCGGCGAAGACGATCCAGCCGAACCAGGTGTTGGAACGGAATTTGGCCAGGCAATCGGCCGGATCATCGATATTCACCCGCCCCGCCTGCCAAGCCAGTTGCAGCGCCGCCAGGGCCAGGCCGGCCAGAAACCACGGTCCCAAATCCGCCGCCCGGCCGGCCAGCCCGAACAGGACGATCGCCGCGCCATAGAACAGCCACAGCAGGGGCCGGGTCTTGCCGCCCAAGGCACGGGCCGAGGATTTGATGCCGATCAAGGCATCGTCCACCTTGTCCTGGTGGGCATAGATGGTGTCGTAGCCCAGGGTCCAGGCGATGCCGCCCGCATACAACAGCACCGGCGCCAGGGTAATCTCCCCCCGTACCGCCGCCCAGCCCAGCAGGGCGCCCCAATTGAAGGCCAGGCCGAGAAATACCTGGGGCCACCAGGTAATGCGCTTCATGAAGGGATAAATCACCACGGGCGCCAGGGACATGACCCCGATCAGCGCCGCGAAGGGATTGAAACGTAGCAGAATATTCAAGCCGATCAGCGCCAGCAGCACCATGAAGGCGGCGGCTTGCCCGACACTGATATCGCCCGCCGGCAGGGGCCGGCCACGGGTGCGCTCCACCAGGCCGTCATAGTCCCGGTCGGAAATATCGTTCCAGGCGCAGCCCGCCCCCCGCATGACCAAGGCACCCAAGGCAAAGGCCGCCAGCAGCCAGGGGTCGGGCCAGCCGGTCCCGGTCCCGGATCTTGCCATGGCCCCAGAACTTGCCATGGCAATGGACCACCAGCATGGCCACAGCAACAGCCAGGTGCCGATGGGCCGGTCCAGACGGGCCAGACGCAAATAGGGCCGCAGGCGCGTCGGCGCATGCCGGGCGATCCAACCCGCCTCCGGTATATCGGTGAAGCGCGCCGAGGCCTTGATTGGTATTTCGGGAGGTGTTTCCATGCCCGCCATGGGGTTAGAATACCGCAACGGCAGAGGCTTTTTCGGTTTTTTTAACCATGACCAAGACAGATGATCCGGAGCGGGCAAAAATCCGCCTGCACGTGGGCGATGATCTGACGGCGGGCGCCATCGTCGGACTCGGCGCCAGCCAGGCCCATTACCTGCGTTCCGTGTTGCGCCTGCAATCCGGCGACGAGGTTGCCCTGTTCAATGGCCGCCATGGTGAATGGCGCGCGGGCATCGATGGCATCGGCAAGGGCTGGGCCTCGCTCAAACTCATCGGCCAAAGCCTGCCGCAGACGCCCGAACCCGATCTCTGGCTGTTGTTCGCGCCGATCAAGCGGGGCCGGGTCGATTATCTGGTGCAAAAGGCCACCGAACTTGGGGTCGGCGCCCTGCTGCCCACGATCACCCGGCGCACCGTGGTGGAGCGGATCAATCTGGTTCGCCTCCGCGCCACGGCGGTGGAGGCGGCGGAACAATGCCGCCGCCTGAGCGTACCGGAATTGCAGCCGGTGCGCGCCCTGGACCAAGTGCTCGAAACATGGCCGGAGGAACGCCGGCTGTTATATTGCGACGAAGCCGGCGGCCCCCCGCCCCTGGTGGCCCTGGAGGCCCTGGCGGCATTGGATCGCCGGCCAGGTTCAGACCCCTGGGCCATCCTGATCGGCCCCGAGGGCGGTTTCGAGCCGTCGGAACGCGAGGCCTTGCGGGCACGCCCGTTCGTCGTGTCCATGTCTCTGGGGCCGCGCATTTTGCGGACCGAAACCGCCGCCGTCGTGGCGCTCGGCCTGTGGCAGGCCATGCGGGGCGACAATCGGCCCTGATTGGAAAGGGCTTCGGCCCTTGCATCCGGGCCCGGCATACATTAACTCGAATATGACCCATCCCGGCATGATCCGGCAGGGCGGTACCACGACGGCAAGCCGAGGTTAATGTGTATGTCTGAGAATGCTCCCGGCACGCCGCCGCCAGTAGAAGATTTTTCCGAACTTGTCGCCTATATTGCCGCCGGCGCGAAGCCGCGGGACCGTTGGCGCATTGGCACGGAGCACGAAAAATTCGCCTATCGCCGCGCCGATCTGGGCCGCCTGGCCTACGAAGGCCCCCAGGGCATCCGCGCCATGTTGGAGGGCCTGCAGCGCTTTGGCTGGCAGCCGGTTTATGAAGCCGGCAATGTCATCATGCTGGCCATGGACGGCGCCTCGATCACCCTGGAGCCGGGCGGACAGTTCGAACTGTCCGGCGCGCCATTGGACAATCTGCACCAAACCTGCGCCGAAGTGCATACTCATCTGGCCCAGGTCAAGGTGGTGGCGGAGGAAATGGACGTCGGCTTCATGGGCCTTGGCTTCGATCCGAAATGGCGGCGCCAAGACATTCCCGTCATGCCCAAGGGCCGGTACAAGCTGATGCTGGACTATATGCCGAGCCGGGGCAAATTGGGCCCCGACATGATGCTGCGGTCGTGTACCGTGCAGGTCAATCTGGATTTCGGCTCCGAAGCCGATATGGTGCAAAAATTCCGCATCGGCCTGGCCCTGCAACCCCTGACGACGGCGCTGTTCGCAAATTCCCCCTTTACCGAGGGCCGGCCGAACGATTTCCTCTCCTTCCGCAGCCATATCTGGACCGACACCGACCCCGACCGCACGGGCATGCTGCCCTTCGTCTTCGATGCGGGCATGGGCTATGAGGCCTATGCCGAGCATGCCCTGGACGTGCCCATGTATTTCGTCTACCGCAATGGCGATTATTTGGACGCCACGGGGCAGTCGTTCCGCGCTTTCATGGCCGGAAAATTACCCGCCCTGCCCGGTGAAAAACCCAACATCAAGGATTGGGAAGATCATCTGACCACCCTGTTCCCCGAAGTGCGCATGAAACAATTTTTGGAAATGCGCGGCGCCGACGGCGGCCCCTGGGCCAGCCTGTGCGCCATGCCGGCCCTGTGGGTCGGGCTGCTCTATAACCAGGGCGCCCAGGACGCGGCCTGGGATCTGGTCAAGCATTTCACGGTCGAGGAGATGGCCAGACTCCGGGCCGAGGTGCCCCGCCTGGGCTTGGCGACGCCCTTGGACCAGGGCGGCACCCTGCTGGACCTGGCGGGCCGGGTTCTCGATGTGGCGATGGATGGCCTGCGGGCCCGAAAACGGCCCGGCGCGGTGACGCCGGATGAAACCGAATATTTGGGAACCCTGCTTGAAACGGTTGCCACGGGCCGGACCCCGGCGGAAGTGTTGTTGGAACGCTACAACGGCGCCTGGGGCAAATCCGTCGATCCCATCTTCACGGAACTGGCCTATTAGCCGAATGCCGGGCCCGACCCTGCCACCGTCGTTCGCGGAAGGGTTCGCCGTGCCCTCGACCGGTGGGTTCGCGATCAGCGCCTACCGCGTGCTGGAGGCGCCAAGTGAGGCGCCGGCGTTGATATTTGCCCATGCCAATAGTTTCAACGCCGGCTGTTATCAGCCGTTGTTGGCCCGCTTGAGTGCGCATTTTCAGGTATTCGCCTACGATGCCCGCGGCCATGGCGCCTCCCCCTCGCCCCTGGAGGATATCGGGCGCGATTATGCCATGCGCCGCTTTGCCGAGGATCTGGACGCCGTTGCGGGGCGGGTCGGGCAGATGACCGGCCCTGGCGCGGCGTTGCATTTCGCCTCTCATTCCCTGGGCGGCCTGGCCGCCATATTGTTGGAGGCGGAACTGGGCCAGGCGCCGTTCGAAAGCCTGACCCTGTTCGAGCCGCCAATTTATCCCCCTATTGGCCACCCGGAACGCCCAGCGGCGGAAGCCCATGCCCCGAAAATCATCCGCTGGGCGGCCCGGCGGAGGAACCATTTTCCCGACCGCGAGGCATTGCGGGAGGAGGCCGGAAAGATCGTCACCTACCGAAGATTTGCCGGCGATATGATGGAGGCCTACCTGGAGGCGGCGGTGGAACCGGCGCCGGACGGCGGCTTGATCCTGCGCTGTCCCGGTGAAATTGAATCGGCGATCTACGGCAATTGTCCCGACAGTGGCATCTTCGAGCTGACGGCGAACGTCGCCACGCGGACCCGCTTCTTCGCCACCGATCAGGCGGTGCTGGCCGATCTGCATTCCTGGGCGCCCGCCACCATTGCCTCCATTGCCGCCAACATGCCGCGCGGCGAATGGCGCACCATGCCCGGCTGCCTGCACCTGATGGTCCAGGAAGACCCCGATGCCTGCGCCGCCGCCATTATCGATCACGCCTTGCAGAATTGAATAAATTCAACGGGCGGGGCGGTTGCGGGGCGGGATGATGACCGACCAGGGGTCGGGCGTTGGCGGAAACGGCACTTCGATCACCACCGGCACGGATTGCTTGAAGGCCTCGGGCAGGGTCTTGGCCAGTTCATCCGGGGTTTCGGCCCGGTAGGCGGCGCAGCCGAAGCTTTCCGCCATGGCGACGAAATCCGGGTTGGTCAGATCGGAGGCGATGGTGCGGTTGTCGTATAGATTCTGCTGCATGCGGCGGACATTGCCGTAGGCGCCATCGGCGAAGACGATGGCCACCACGGCCACGTTGTATTTTACCGCCGTCGCCAATTCCTGAACGTTGTACATGAAGCCGCCGTCACCGTTGATGGACAGCACCTGGCGGTCCGGGTGGGCGATCTTGGCGCCGATCGCGGTGGCCAGGCCGGAGCCCAAGGTGCCTTGGTAGGCCGAGGTCAGGAAGGTGCGCGGGTGATAGATGGGCAGGGCGACCCTGGCGACGTAACCAACCTGGGTCAACTCATCCACGTAGATGCCGTCGTCGTCCAGGGCCTCGCGCAAGACCTTGATCCAGGACATCTGCGGCGCCAGTTTGTCCTCCAGCATGGCGTGGACCTCGGCCTTCACGGCCATCAGTTCTTCGGCGCGGGGCTCCCGCGCCGGGGCCAGCTTGGCGACGCTGTTGACCAGGGCCGGCATGATGTCTTGCGCATCGCCGACAATCGCCACGTCGGGCTTCGCGATGCGGTTGATTTCCACCGGGTCGATATCGACGTGAATGATCTTCAAGCCGTCGTCCATGCCCCAATTCATGCGCGGCTGTTGCAACCGGCTGCCGACCGCCAGGACCACATCCGCCGTCGCCCACCGGCGATGGCCAGCGAACTGGGTCAGGGACAGCGGATGGCGGTTCGAAAGGATGCCCCGTCCGGTACGGTTGCCGACCACCGGCGCCTGGATCATTTCGGCCAGGGCTTCCACCGCCTCGCCGCAGGCCAGGGCGCCGCCGCCGACAAAAATCATCGGCGCCTTGGCCTTGGCCAGCAGGGCCGCCGCCTTGGCCACCGCGTCATCGTCCAGGGCTGGGCGGGCATAGGCGGTGGCGGCATCCAACAGATCCACATTGCATTCCGCCGCCAGTTGATCCAGAGGCATTTCCAGGGCCACGGGCTGGGGCCGGCCGGTGCGCAGTTGCCGGAAGGCCTCCGCCACCTTGGCCGGCGCATCGGTGGGATGATCGATCCGGGCGGCCCATTTGGTCAGGCCGCGCAGAATGGACAGTTGATCGGGAATTTCGTGCAGCATGCCGTGGCCCCGGCCAATGTAGCCCGACGGGATCTGCCCGGTCACGCACAACACGGGCACGTTGGCGGCAAAAGAGGTGCTGAGCGCCGCCGTGGTGTTCAAGACGCCGGGACCCGGCACCACGGCGAAGGCGCCGACCTTGCCCGTTGACTGGGCATAGCCATGGGCCATGTAGGCGACGCCTTGTTCGTGGCGGCTGTTGATAACGCGGATGTTGTTGCCTTCATCGTGCAGGGCGTTGAAGAACCAGTCCAACTGCGCGCCGGGCAGGCCGAAGATGGTATTGACGCCGTGGGCGATGATTGATTTGACGAGGGCCTGGCCACCGGTCATGCGGGTCATGGTCTGCTCCGATTTCGCGTTTTTGGATGCCTTAGCCTAACACGGCCCCGCCCAGGCTCAATCGCAGACTTCAATCAATTCGCCCTGCAGCAGGGTCGACAAGGTGGCTTCCAGGTCCCGTTGCATGACGTCCGCCGATGTTTCCGGAAAGGCTTCCGTGAACAGGGCCAATAGGTCCGCCTGGCTGGCTGGCTGTTTCAAGGCGCGCCAGATGGACATGGCCATTTGGTCCAGATGAAAGATATCGCCATCCTCGCCGGTCATCAGGAAAACTTCATCCTCGACCGGTGTTTCGTTAATTCCGGGACGGCGGCGATAGCGGTTCATGTTCCTGCGTCTTTATGAATGTGGGCGGTCCATTCGTAGCAATTTCAACGGCGGGACTCAAGAATTTGGCAATGCCGCCAGTCCCGCCGCCAGCAATGCCTGCCCCAGCTTCACGTCATCCGGGCGAGATAGTTTGAAGCCTTGCGCGAAGGGAATTTCGATGGGTATGGACGGCTGCGCGAAGGGCGTCCGCTGAGCCAGGGCGGCCAGACTCCGGAAGACCAGAAAATTGCCGAAAACAAAATGTTTATCCGCTTTTTGCCCGCTGCCGACCGCCGCGCGCTCGGCC
>JAYGEB010000222.1:0-9375 GCA_046582595.1 Alphaproteobacteria bacterium
ATCCCTTCTTTCCCCTTTCGCTTCGCGAGGGGAAAAAGGGTCGCGTCCCCGCTATTCTTGCGCTCGTTGGCGCGTTTAATAGTCGCGGGCGGCGGCGTCCGGGGTGATGAAGCCTTCGGCCAGGTCAGCCTCGATGGCGGCGCGGGGGCGTTCGGTGGGTGGGCCGTAGCCTCCACCGCCCGCTTCGATCATGGTGATGCGGTCGCCGGGCTGTAATTCGTAGTGGCCTTTTGGATCGACGGTGACGCCGTTGATGCGGTGTTCGCGGGCGCGGCCCGGTTGGCCGCCCATGAGGCCTTGGGCTGGGAAATCGGTGCGGTTGGCCATGCAGAAAACGCCCATGACATGGCCGCTGTCGTTGCGGATCACCACTTCCTGGCCCAGGCCGCCGCGCCAGGTGCCGGGGCCGCCTGAATCGGGCAGCAGTTTTTTGCTTTCCACGGTGGTCGAGGTCAGGGTTTCCCAGACCTCCACCGGCACCACGGCCATGTTGGACGGCCCCGGCGTGGTTTCGGCGCCATCCCGGCCCGACAGGGCGCCGAAACCCCCCGAGGCGAAATAGATCGTCGAAATCTCGTGACAGTCCCGGTGGCGGCCCTGGAAGGTCATCAGATCCATCATGCCGCAATCGGCCTGAATATGATCCGGCACGGCGCCCGCTAGGGCGCCGAACACCAGGGGGGAGACGAAATGGCCAATCATGTGCCGCGCCCCGGTCGGCGAGGGCGGTTGGGCGTCCAGCAGGCAGCCGCGCGGCGCGGTGACGGTGATGGGCACGACGCTGCCGCCATTGTTGGGCAGTTCCGGCGCCGTCAGGCATTTGATGGAATACAGCACCATGGCCCGGGAATAACAGAACGGCACGTTGATGCCCTGGCGCACCGATGCATCGGTGCCGGCGAAATCGACGCGCATGCCATCGCCCGCCACATCGATGGTGCAGGCCAGGGTCAAGGGGCCGTCCACGCCCTCGATCTGGATTTCGTTGCGATAGGCGCCGTCCGCCATTCCCCCGATCCGCGCTCGGGTCGCCCGCTCCGAGCGGCCGCGGATCTCGCCCGAAAGCGCCGCGAAATCGGCCAGGCCATAGTCCGCCAGAAAGGCGGTCAACATGCCCTCGCCGGCCTTGGTGGCGGTGACGTTGGCCAGCAGATCGCCGATCACCTGATCGGGCGCGCGGACGTTGGCGCGGACCAGTTCAATGATGAAGTCGTTGCATTTCCCGGCCTCGAACAGTTTGCAGATCGGCAGGCGCAGGCCTTCGTGATAAATCTCCCGCGCCGCCGCGCCAAAGCCCAAACCGCCGATATCGGGCAGATGGGTGATGGAGATGACATAGGCGACAATACGGCCGCCATGGAATATCGGGCGCATGACGTTGATATCGAACATGTGACCGGTGCCCATCCAGGGATCGTTGGTGATGACCACGTCACCGGGGCGCAGCGTGTCCATGGGAAAACGGTCCAGCATATGCCGCAGGGTGACGGGCGCGGTGCCCATGAACACGGGCACGCTGTAGGTGCCTTGCGCCATCAACTGGCCGTCCGCATCCAACAGGGCCACGGTCAGATCGTAGCTTTCGCTGACGATGGTGGAGAACGAGGTGCGCACCAGGGTGGTGACGATCTCATCCGATATGGCCACCAGACGGTCCCACATGATGCCGACGTCGACCGCATCCAGCTTCATGAGGCCCTCGCGGTCTCGGCGACCAGATTGCCGAATTCATCCATTTTGACGGTGTCATGCGGGCCGATCACGACGGTGGATTCCCGCTCCTCGATCAGTGCCGGTCCGGCGATGACGGCGCCGGGGCTCAGGCCATAACGGTCATAGACCGGCGTCTCCAGATAGCCGTCGGCAAAATAGGCCCGGCGGCTTCCCTTCGCCACCGCCTGGCCCGCGCCGGCGGGGGGTGGGGAGGCGAATTGCGGCGGCTCGGCGGCGGCCTCCACCTTCCACGTGGTGATCACCAGGGCGCCTTCGAACAAGGCCGCGCCGTGAATAGCCTCGTACTCCGCTATAAAAAGACCGGGCAGGGCCGCCACCGTGGCGGCGGCGGGCAGGGTCACTTCGATTTCATGGCCTTGGCCGTGATAGCGCATGTCCAGGCGCCGGGTGATGCTCAATGCCTCCCCGGCAATGTCCAGGGGCGCCTTGGCCTCGTTCTCCAGGGCCTCGAACGTGGCATCGAAGTCCGCCCCGCCAAGGTCATCGACGAAGATCTGCCGGGTGCGCGCCACCTCGAACGTCAGGGGACTGGCCAACAGCCCCAGAGCGGACATGACGCCGGCGGCGGCGGGGAAAATCACCCTTGGAATCCCCAGCTTACCGGCCACGCCCAGGGCATGCACCGGGCCGGAGCCGCCGAAGGCGATCATGGAGCTGTCCCGATAGTCAAAACCCCGTTCGGAAGCATGAATGCGGAAGGCCCGGGCCACGTCCTCGTCGACGATGTCGTGGATGCCCCAGGCGGCCCGCGCCAGGGACAGATCCAGGGGCCCGGCCACGGTCTCTGATATAGCCTGGCGGGCGGCGTCGCCGTCCAGGGACATCTCGCCGCCCAAAAAGAACTCCGGGTCCAGATAGCCCAAAATCAGATTGGCGTCGGTCAAGGTGGCCGCCGCCCCGCCCCGGCCATAGCAGGCGGGGCCCGGATCGGCGCCGGCGCTGCGGGGGCCGACGGAAATAGCGCCGCGCACATCCACCTCGGCGATGGAACCACCGCCCGCGCCGATCTCGATCATGTCGATCACCGGGGCCCGGATGGGCAGGCCGCTGCCGGCCTTGAAACCGTGGACCCGGGCGATCTCCTGACGATATTGCTTGATCGCCCGGCCGCCGCGGATCAAGGCGCCCTTGGCCGTGGTGCCGCCCATATCGAAGGACAATAACTCAGCCCGGCCCAGGGCGCGGCCATGAACCGCCGACATCTGGGCCCCCGCCGCGGGCCCGGATTCAATGACCCTGACGGGGAAGCGGCGCGCCGTCTCGGGCGTCAGGGTGCCGCCCGAAGACGACATCACGAATAACCGCCCGGTAAAGCCAAGTTTCTCCAGGCCCGCTTCCAGGCGCCCTAAATATTGATCGAACATGGGCTGGGTGAAGGCATTGATCGCCGTCGTCGTGAAACGTTCAAACTCCCGCCATTCCGGGCAGACCTGGGAAGACAGGGAAACCGACAGATCGGGATAGGTGTCCTTGGCCATTTCGCCCAGGGCCAACTCGTGGTCCGGGTTGGCATAGGAATGCAGCAGGCAGATGGCCAGGGATTCGATATTTTGTTCCTCCACCAGCCCGGTCAATGCCGCCTTGGCGCCCGCCAGATCAAGCGGCACCTCGACCCGGCCGTCATAATGGCAGCGCTCCTCCACCTCCGCCCGCAGCCGGCGCGGTATGATGGGGTCGGGAAAAACCAGGCGCAGGTCGAAGACGTCGTAGCGTTTCTCCTGGCGCATATCGAGGATATCGCGAAAGCCACGAGTGGTGAGCATGCCGGTGCGGGCGCCCTTGCGTTCGATCACGGCGTTGGTGACCAGGGTGGTGCCGTGCACGACCTCGTCCACCGCGCCCAGATCAACGCCGTGCCGATCGAGAATGACCGAGGCGCCCTCCAGCACGGCGCGGGCGGGATCATCGGGCGTGGTCAATTGTTTATGGATCGCCAGGCTGCCGCCGCCCTCGCCGTACAAGGCGAAATCGGTGAACGTCCCGCCGATATCAATGCCCAATCGAAACCTGCGAGGGGCCATTATCTGGTATCCGGCAGCACGTCGATGGCATCGCCGATGCCCCGTTGCCGCAGTTCGTGGCGGGCGATTTCGTTCTTGGTCATGGTGCGGGGGAAATCCGCGACGAATTCGATGTAGCGGGGCACCTTGAAAAAGGCGATGCGGTCCTTGCACCAATGCACCAGGTCCATGGGCTCCACTTCGGCCGAAACCTGAACATAGGCCTTGATGTCCTCCTCGCCGATATCCGAAGGGACGCCGACCACGGCGCAATCGATTACCGCCGGGTGCGCGGTCATGGCCTTTTCGACCTCGAAGGCGGAGACGTTCTCGCCGCGGCGGCGGATCCAATGGGCCTCGCGGCCAACGAAAAAGACATAGCCGTCGTCGTCCAGATAGCCCAGGTCGCCGCTGTGATACCAAAGGTTTTTCCAGGCCGCCAGGGTCTCGCTAGGCTTGTTGATGTATTCGATCATGTAGGTGTTGGGCACCTTGGGGCGCAGGAGGATCTGCCCCGTGGTATTGGCGGGCACGGGGTTGTCGTCGCCGTCAACGATCATTACCTCCGTCCAGCCGTGCGGGCGGCCGCAGGAGCCCAGGCGCCTATCGAAGGTCCGTTCGCTGCAGATCAGCACGCCCATTTCGGTCATGGAATAGACTTCCATCATGGGCGTTCCGAAGCGGGACTCGAATTCGTCGCGCAGGTCCCGGCGTACTTGACCGGCGGCGATACCGACGCCGATGCGAACCTTATGCTGTTTATCCTGGTTCGAAACCGGGGCCCGCAGCAATACCGCCATCATGGTGCCCAGGGGATCGATCACCGTGACGCCGTATTCGCGGATGGTCCGCCAATAGCCCGAGGCCGAGAACCATTTCTCCATCACCCCCGTCATGCCGTGATACAGCGGCCCGGTGATGGCGAACTGCTGGCCGCCGATATGAAAAAAGTGGGAATTGGCGAAATGCACATCGTCTTCCCGGGCCTCGGCGACATCGCCATAGCGGATCGCGGCGGCGATGTAATAGAGGTGCGAGACCAGCACCCCCTTGGGCATGGAGGTGCTGCCCCCCGTGTAGACGATGCACATGGGGTCGGCAGCGGCGACCTCCGCATCGGGCAGGTTTTCCCCGCCGCCGAGCAAATCCGCGAACGGAGAGGCGCCCGGAACGGCGCTGGTGTCGCCCAGCACCAGAACCTTTGGGTCGGTGGTCAGGCCTGGTTTCGCGGCGTTGTAGGCGGGCGCCAGTTCCTCGTCCACCACGAACAGCTTGGCGCCGGTATCGTCCAGGCTGTAACACAGATCGTCCTTGACCAGGGAGACGTTCAGGGCGGCATAGACGGCGCCGATCTTGGCGCAGCCGAACCAGATCAAGGCCTGTTGCGTGGAATTATACATCAGCGTGGCGACCACATCGCCCTTGCCCACGCCCTTGGCCAGCAGGCCGTTGGCGACCTGGTTCGACAGCCGGTCGGCGTCGCCATAGGTCAGGGTTTCACCGCGGCAAATCAGAAACGGCTTGTCGCCCAGGGCGGCCCGCATGACCACCAGATCGCGCAACGTCGTGGCATGGGGCGCGCGGCCCAGAATGTCGATCATGGTGCGTGTACCTACTCTTTGCTTAGGCCTCGAAATGCCCCGCCAAGCCGACGGCGCCCGCCGACTTAAGCGAGTTTATCTCGTCATTGGACAGGGAAAAGACCCTGGCCAGGACCGCGTCATCGCCGGCCCCCAATATCGGCGCGGTCAGGCGCAGAGCGGGCCGGCGGCCATCGACACGCCAGGGCGCGGCGACCAGTTCCTCATCGCCCGTATAGGGGTGGTTGGAGGCGATCCAGCCCGGACAATCGGCGAAGACCTCCGCTTCGTCGGTCTCGTCCAAATCCAGCAGCATCGCCGCGTGGCCGCCCAATTCGGCGCAGCGGGCGGCGATGTCATCGTGGGCGGCGCCGGCAAAGGCCTGGTGAAAAGCGTCGTTGTCCGGGAAAGCTCCCACCGGCACGCTGACGGCGACATAGCCGCCATCGCCAGCGGCCACAATGGCGTCCCGCGTCGTGGGCGGCGGTACCGGCGTGCCGGCCAGGGTCGCCGCCGCCTCGATCTGGGAGACATCGAAAGCCCGGCCATGACCGTCGGCATCGGCCGCCAGGGCGCCGGCCAGGATGCCCATGGCGGCGAAGGCGGCGGCATTGGGGTCGGAGAGCGAAAAGGTGGGCGAGCCGAGAAATTCGCCGTCCCGTCTGATCAGGTCTTCCGCCCCGCCCAGGGCGCTGAGCACCAGGCCGTAGGAGCGTAGCCGCTCGACGGAGGAGCCGCGCCCCGGACCGCTCATGGACATCTGCACCAGCCTTGGGTTGGCGGCGGCCAGGTCGTCCGGGCCAAGGCCCAGGCGTTCCATGGTGCCGACGGTGAAGTTCTCGATCAGCAGATCGGATTGGCCGGCCAGAGCCAGGGCCACGTCCCGCCCCTTGGGATGTTTCAGATCCAGCGCCAGACCGGATTTGTTGCGGTTCAGGCTGTGAAAATACAGCGACGATTCAATGCGGGTTTTTTCCTCCATCTTCTTGCGCAGATGCTCCAGGCCCCGCGTGCGGTAGAGATCGAAGCGGCCCGGCGCCTCGATCTTTATCACCTCGGCGCCCAGATCCGCCAGGATCTGCCCGACCATGGGACCGGACCAGACCCAGCACAGTTCCAGGCAGCGCAATCCCGCCAGCGGCGCATCCTGGGCGCCGTCGCCCGACCCGGCCCGCGCCGGCGCGCCGCCGTCCTGTTCGCGGATCAGGAACGGCATGGCCGGAATATCATTCCGGATGAAATTTTCGCGGAAGACGCCACGGCTTGACGCTTCGTCCTGGCCATAGACGGGGGCGATCACGGCGCCTTCGGCCAGGCCCCGTTGCAGCAATTCATCGCGGCTGAAGTCCGCCAGTGTGGCTTCCAGAAATCTATCCGCCTCGGCGCTGTCGCGGGCCAGGGCAAAGGGGTCCTGGAAGGCCTCGTCCTGGGCCCAATGCGGATCGCCGATGGCCATCCGGATGTTGCGCCAATCCCGGCGCGAGCGGCCCAGCAGGGCGACATGGCCGTCCTTGCAGGCATAGAAGCCCATGGGAAAGATGCCGCCATGCTCCACGCAGAGGCGTCCGTTGCGGCGCCACGAGCGGGCCATTTCCGCTTTGCCGCCGGAATTTTGCAGGGCGAACGAGCGCATGATATCGGCCGCCGAAACATCATAGCGGAGGTTTTTCGCCGCCCCCCGGCGCCGCCGCCAACATTCGGCCAGGGCCAGGATCACGCCATAGGCGCCGCACCATTTTTCCGGCATATCGCTTGGCAGCGACACGCCCGCCGACCCCGCATGCCCGATCACCGCCGCCGCGCCGGACACGGCGCTGGCCAACGTGCCACTGCCCGGCCGGCCAACTTGAAAATCCCACAGGCGGATGACGCAATCGGCGTCCGCCTTCCCATCTCCGCCGACGATGACGATATCGGCCTTTCGTGGCTCTTCGCGGACGTACCCACAAAGGCTTTGCAGCCAATAGCGGGCGTAATGGGTTGACCGGTTCGTTACCGCGACGCCAATCCTGGCAGCGGCATCGAGGGGTAGCTGGCGTGTTGCCGCCGCCATGTTCATGTTGTTGCGAGAGGCAAGGGCACCGCGCCTTCGTTCCGCGATGGCAGGGCCACCACGGCGCCGCCGGCCGCCGAAAGAGCTTCCACCTGGTTATGGGCCTCGACCGTTAGATCGACGAAATTGGCGCCGCCAACCTGGCGCTTGCCCACCACCGTGCCGAGCCACCAGATGGTATCGCCGACCATGTTGGGCCTGAGCACATCGACCGCCAGCTTGTGCAGGAAACCATGGTCGCCGATCCAGTTGGTCAGCATGTGCTGGGCCCAGGCGATGCGCTGCGGGCCCACGTCATAGGCCCCGCCCATGCCCACGTCGCGCCCGGTGGAAGCCTCCAGATGGCCGCGTCCGGCGGAATCCTTGGCGCCGGTCTCCGTGTTGATGTGATAATCGTCGTGCCGGCGGCGGTAGCGCAAGGCATCGCCATGCACCCCGCCATAATGCAACGCGCCCTGGCAGGCCGAATACCAGGCAATGATATCGGTGATCGTCAGCGGCCCCTTGATGATGGCGGGTATGGCATCGCCGACCGCGATATCCTCCCAATACAACGGCGTGGCGCCCTGGCGCGGCTCGGACAGGACCTGGTCTTCAATCTCCGCCAATTCGGCGGGTTCATAACGATGGGGCGCGTGGCCGTTGTTTTCTCCATCTTTCTTCGGCTTGCCGCCGTCGCCGCGCGGGGTGCGGGCGCATTTGCCCACCGCCTGGGCAACCAGGTGGCCGTGCTGGTTGACATAGTCCAGTTCGCCGGTCTGCAGGGCCCATTTGGCGAAACGCCGCCCGGTCTTCACCTCCTGCTTGGTCAGCATGACCTCGACCTTGAAGGTGTCATTCAGGCGGATGTGGTCGTACCAGGTCCATTCCGTGCCGGCATAGATCCATTGCACGCCGGCCAATTTCGGCGCCACGATGGTGCTGTCGACGGCATATAGGATGCAGGGCGGCGCCACCGTCGTACCGCTGGGCGAGGTGGCGCCATATTCAGGATCGAGCCACAGGGGATTGTCATCGCCGATGCCCCAGGCGAAGTGGCGGATGGCGTCCCTGGTCGCGGTTTCGATCCATTGCATTCTGTCGCGCCGCAGGGGCACGCCGATCAATTCGGCCGCCGCCGCCAGGGTCTCGTCGTTGATCTGGCCCCAGGTCAAGAGGGGCGGTTTCTAGGTTTGCACATGGGGCATCACTTCCTTGGCGAACAGGCGCAGCATATTGAGGCACTGCTCCACGCCGTAGTAAGGCGGATAATGCAGCATTAGGGAATCTATGCCCACCGCGCGCAGTTCCTCGATCCGGCGGATCACCGTATCGGGAGAGCCGTGCAGAATGGTCGTTTCCACCAGGTTGTCGTAGGCGAATTCCGACTCACTGTTCTTTTCCGTCACATCGCCCAGATATCCGGCGGTATCGCCCGAGAGAAAGGTCTTCATATGATAGGTGATCGCCGCCTCGGACTCCGCCTTGGCCTGGGCATCGGTCGGCGCCACATAGACCATGCGGACGCAGTCGAATTGCCCGAAGCAGGGGTTCTGGTTCAACGGCGCCGGCGCCTCGTGCATATGCCGCTTATAGAGTTCGATATTGTTGCCCAGAACCTCCACCGACGGCAGGGAGCCCTGCATGAGGCCGAAGCCTTTTTGCGCCGCCAGGCGGATCGAATTCTCGGTGCCGGCGCCCATGTAGAACGGAGGGTGAGGCTGTTGGATGGGCTGGGGGAAGATTTCATAACCTTCATCCATCTTGAACTTGTAGAACTTGCCGTTCGAATTCACCCGCTTTTCATGGAAACCCTGGAGGATCAGATCCACCGCCTCCGCCTGACGCTCCCGCCGGCTGTCGAAATCGATGCCCAGGCCGTCGAATTCATAGGGCCGGTAGCCTGAGCCCAGACCCAACTGGAAACGCCCGTTGCTCAAAATATCTACGAAGGCGGCGTTTTCGACGATCCGCATGGGATGGTGCAAAGGCACCACCATTACGGCGGCGCCCAGCTTGATGCGGCTGG
>JAYGEB010000249.1:0-1539 GCA_046582595.1 Alphaproteobacteria bacterium
CGGCGCGCCGGTGGCGATGGCGCGGCCATGGACCAGCACCGTGATGCGGTCGGCCAGGGCGAAGACCGCGTCCATGTCATGTTCGATCAGCACGATGGTGTGCCGGCCCTTCAAGCCGCGCAGCAGCTCCACCATGCGGGCGGATTCCTCCCGTCCCATGCCGGCCATGGGTTCGTCCAGCAACAACAAGCTGGGTCCGGTCGCCAAGGCCATGGCGATCTCCAGTTGCCGCTGTTCGCCATGGCTCAGGTTGGCGGCGGGCTCATCGGCCCTGGCGCCCAGACCGATGTTGGTCAGTATTGCCATGGCCGGTTGCCGCAGCCCCTGGTCCTGGGCGGCCGGGCGCCAGAAGCGGAAGGAGTGACCGGCATGGGCCTGAACCGCCAGCGCCACATTGTCCAGGGCGGTGAAATCGGGAAAGATCGAGGTGATCTGAAACGACCGCGCCAGGCCGAGGGCGGACCGCGCCGGCACGGACAGCGTGGTGATGTCGCGGCCGGCGAAACGGACCCGGCCCGCATCGGGGCGTAATTCCCCGGACAGTTGCGCGATCAGGGTTGTCTTGCCGGCGCCGTTGGGCCCGATGATGGCGTGGATTTCGCCCGCCGCGACGTCCAGATACAAATCATCCGTCGCCACCAGGGAGCCGAAGCTCTTGGCCAGGCCTTCGATTTGCAGGGCGGGTTCAGCCATGGCGTCCGCCCCGTCCGGCAAACAGGGCGTGGATGCCGCCGCGGCCGAACAACACGATGGCGATCAGGATCGGTCCCATGATGATGGCCCAATGTTCGCCGGCGTTGGTCATGACCATTTCCATCCATTGCGGCAGGTATTCCTCCAAGAGCAAAAACGCCGTGGCGCCCAGCACCGGCCCGATCAGCGTGCCCATGCCGCCCATGATGACCATGACCATGAGCTCGCCCGAATGGGTCCAATGCATGACGTCGGGCGAGACGAATTCGTTCAAGTTGGCGAACAGGGCGCCGGCCAGGCCGCATATGGTCGAGGCGATGGCGAAGGCGGCCAGTTTGTAGCGGAAGGTGGGAAATCCCATGGCGGCCATGCGCTTTTCATTGCTGCGGCTGCCCCGGATCACCATGCCGAAGCGGGACAGCACCAGGCGGTGCAAGCCAAACAGCACCAAGGCCAGGACGGCGAGGACCAGGTAGTAGAAATGCATGGCGTCGTTCAGGTCGATCAGACCGGCGAATTCGCTGCGCAGGGAAGACATGCCGTCGTCGCCACCGAATTCTTCCAGGCTGATGGCCAGAAAAAACAGCATCTGGGCAAAGGCCAGGGTAATCATGATGAAGTAAACCCCCGAGGTGCGCAGGCTCATGGCGCCGAAGACCAGGCCGATCAGGGCCGAGGCGGCCATGGCCAGGGGAAACTGCAGAAAGCCGTTGTCCACGCCGTAATAGCTGAGGATGCCGACCGCATAGGCGCCGACGCCCATGTAGGCGGCATGTCCAAAGCTGATCATGCCGCCGTGGCCCAGGATTAAATCCAGGCTGACGGCGGCGATGGCGAACACCATGA
>JAYGEB010000266.1:0-26705 GCA_046582595.1 Alphaproteobacteria bacterium
AGATCATCGGCCGAATGTTCGCTCCGAACAATTGCCAGCGCCATATCAATTCTCCCCACCGAATCAGTTGGTTAAGAGAATCACATCCGGGCCGCAATTAACACCAGGCGAGAGAGTCACAAGTTTAGTCGATTGGTATTAGTTGATGACTGGGTGACGCATCAGGTTCCCGGCAACGGAAAAATGAAAGGGTTAGGCACATGGATGAGAAAAAAATCAATGAACAAGAGGTTGCCCAAGCGGAGCAGCGCGCGTTTCTGAAAAAGGCAGGCAAGGCTGCGGTGGTGGCACCGGCGGCTGCAATCCTGCTTTCCGCCGGCACCAAACCTGCCAGCGCGACCGCATATTAGCATTGGCACGCGGAAAGCGCGGATAAGAAAAACCCCGCCACCAGACGGCGGCCGGGCAAAACGGGATATTTCTTCCGATTTCAGCATCCAGAACTTATCCGCTTGGTGCCGGGCATAGACTCCGGCGGGTTTGCTTTTCCTGGAAATGGCGCAGGGCGCGTCGATGGACGCGGTAATTTTGGGTAAGTCAAACGGCGGCAAAAACGCGCGGCCTGATGTCCAAACCGACGGCCGTTTGAAGCGGCGGTCTCCGGGCCGCCGTTTTCTCTTGGCTGAAGGGCGCGTGCCTCGGCCCTTTGGCCCTCGTTCATGGGCGACGATTGATTTTGAGGATGATAGACTTCCCCGGTCGAAACAAAATGAAACCGGGGGACAGAACAATGGGCGATGAAAAATTCAATATGGAAATCCGCAAGTTCCTGAAAAAGGTCGGTGTTGGCTCCCAGCGGGAGATCGAACAAGCCGTCAAGGCGGCGCTTGACGGGGCAACACTGTCGGGTGGCGAAACCCTGCATGCGCGCATGCGGCTGCAAATCGACGAGATCGGTCTCGACGTGACCATCGAGGGCGACATCGCCATTGTCTAGAGCATGTTCATTTTAAACATGCCCGGACACTTAAGAAAAGAGCAACTGAAGCAATCGCCTGAGTCGCGAAGGCGACTCCGATTGATTGTAAATTGCTCCAGACAATTCCCACCTCGGCATGAACCGGCGGGAGGCATTTAAATGCGCCGATCGATCCATCAAATTGCCCTTCAGGCCGGAGACCGGCTGGAAAAGGTCGGCATGCCGGGGCGAGTCTGGGTCGTGGAACATCTGGTAAGACTTACCGATCAACCGCCCCACGCGGTTATTGTTTACGACACCAACCAGAGCGAAACGCGCATGCTGGCGCAGTCCGTGCT
This sequence comes from Alphaproteobacteria bacterium, assembly GCA_046582595.1. Lineage (GTDB taxonomy): Bacteria > Pseudomonadota > Alphaproteobacteria. Next base: position 1,258 of record JAYGEB010000266.1, read on the forward strand.
CTGCGACAAGAGCCGCTACCGCCGGCTTCCGGCGGCATCGCGGCGCGACTAAATCCATTTCGAAATTGAATGATTCGGGCCCAGCTCTCTTCGCTCACGCTTGTGCGCGAGAGCGCGCCGCTCCGCGCGGGCGGCGCATAAGCGCCGGGCCGCGGTCGCGACCTTGATCGCCCATATCAATCCCAAAATGGTCTAAAGCGGGAACCAAGGCCGTTTCACGCCAGGGTCAGGGCGAGCATCCAGACCATGCTTGAGATGCGAGCCCAATCGGCCCATTTCTCCGGACCCGGATAGCGCCCCGCGCTGCGCCAAACAGCCACCACGGCAAATATGTTGTAGGGGATGGGCACGGCGAACGCCAATGCGACCCAGACCATGTTTGTATCGTTTGCGAGCTGGGCGAAAAACACCAGAGAGGTGACGAAATTCAACAAAAAACCGTAGGCCACGGCATACCACCAGAAGGCCTCCTTGAGCGGGCGCCGCCCGGCCCACAGTTCCCTAGCAAGCGTTAGCATGGAAAAGCTCCATCATGATGTTCGCCTGTGAACCGGCGGGCCGCCTCGTGGTCAGGCGACAATATGGAAGGCTCGAATTGTTCCAAGCCGCCCGCTCCCCCACCCGGCCACCCGATGAGGATGATCCCGTGGGTGGCCGGGTGTGGGAGCGGACGGCTTGGCGATTTCAATCAAACTGGAAATGCTCTATTCAGTCTTCTCTAGCCTTAACGGAGCGCCATTGCCGCCCGCGAGGCGGCGCTTGTAGTGGGAGGCGTAGCGTTGCACGTCGTAAACCTGCCAGGCTTCGGCCAAGTCACTTTCGGTGATACCGGTTACCGTCTCAACCTCGCCGGCCGAAATCACCTGATGTTCAGAGAACTTCACCAGCCAGCAAAGTGCTTCCCAGCCGGTTTTGCCGTCCAGGCTGGGTTCGCCCTCGACCAAGCCCGCGCCCTCGGGTTTGCCGATGACGTCAATCCCGTTCCAGAATGCAACCCGGCCGCGGATAACGGCGGATTGTGGATAGGGCTCGCCATAGTGCCAGGCGGCGCCTAAATTTGTCTCGCCGCCGGCCACGACGTTGAAATAAGACGCGATCCCCTTCCAGTGGCAGTAGGTGGGGGGCGTCTCCACGGCCTCCGCGAGACATCCCTGCTTGACGGCGGCCATGGGAAAATAGGCGTTGCCCTCGACCATTTCGATATCGCCGCTCTCCGCGATGGTAACCCCGTTCCAGACCGCCTTGACCATCGCCGCATCTCCCTCCGGCTATTCCCCAGGAATCCCCAGATCTGAAGGTCAGCTTAAACCAATCGTCCTTGAGTGCGAACAAGGAACAAGAGATGCGGGGGAAAAAGCCGGAGAACCGCCTATTATCGATGGATTCAGAGAATCCGCACCGCATTCGCCATGGTAAACTTCCGCCAAATTTGTGACAGTCATCTCTCGATAATGGTCCACGCGGGCCCAACAATTGGAGGACAGAAACGAGGTGCGCCATGCCGACCGGAAAATCGATGCCCTGGCTTCCAACGCTCCAAGTCTTCTTCGCGGGAATAGCGATCTGGAGCGCGATATTGCTGAACCTCCATGCCGTGGCCTAATACCAAGGCAGCCAGACTGGAGGAGCTTATGGCCCTTCGCGCCGCCTTCGGCGTTGTTCATTCGTCTTGCGCACCAGAACGGCCAAGGATTCCAGACGTTGCGCTAGACGGTATTGTCCCTCATGCATCACGCGCACGATATAGATGCCGATAATCGCGATGGTCAAAATCAAGCCCCAAATCGGGTTTATGCCAAATTCGACAATAAACAGAAGGACGGGGACCAGTACGATCAATATCGAACTGGAAACGGCAACTTGGCGCATGACCTTGCGCATGACCTTGGGCGAAAACATCGGTTGCTCGGATACCGCCAAATCGATACCGTCAGCCCCCGCTTGGGCATTGTCTGGACCCGGAGCCATCTGCCATTCCACCCCTTCATCCTATCGCTGAGAGAAGTCTATACAAAATTCCATGCCGGAGTCGATAGTTGGAAGGTTTTCAAGCAGCCGCGCCGGGGAGCCGGCTAAATTTGGTGAATATCAACGGCGCCGTCGATCACGTCTTCCAACAGGACGATTTTCTTGCGCCCGATGCGCAGGCCGGCTTCCTCTCGCCGCAGTTCATATTCATACCAGCCGCCGCGGATTTGTTTGCCCAGGCGGGCATCGGCGGACAGGGTCAGCCATTTGGCCGAGGCCAAAATGGTCTCCCCCTCGCAATCGAGCAAGCGAATGGTATCGACCAGGTGCGTGGTGCGCGATAGCGGCATCTCGGCATAGGCCTGGCCGGAGGAAATGCGGTGCAGACGCGCCGCCAAGCCCGGCTTGCCGACAATGTAGATCATGTTGACCTGCATCTCCGGATCATCGCCCAGTTCATCCTCGGACAGCCATGTGGGCACCCAATAGACGCAATCCTCCAGGTACAGCGCCAGCCAGTCATCCCAGCGCTGGCGGTCGAGCAGATCCGCCTCCAGATACAGCAGATCGCGGACCTCGGCGTACAGGCTAGCCGTCATGGTCCGCCATCAACGCGGCCCAGCGGCGGAAATAACCGTGATAGAGGGTCTCGTGGTCCCAACTCCGGGAGGAGGTCACCACCTCGGCCTTGAGCGCCCGGGCCAACTCGTCCGGGCCCTGGGTCATCATCGACAGGCCGCGTTCCATGTCGTTCCAACGGGCCTGGGTTCCGCGCGCGCCGATCTGGCAGTCCGCCAGCGCCGCCAGGTCATCCGGTGTCGCCATGCCGGTGACCATGAAAAAATCCTCGAACTTGCGCAGACGCGCGATGCGGGCCTCGCGGCTCTCCCCCCTAGGCGCGATGCAATAGACCCGGACCTCGGTCCGCTCCGGAGAAAGCGGCCGGAACACGCGGATCTGCGTGGAGGATTGATCCATCAGTTGCACGTTGGGAAAGAGGAATAGGTTGCGGCCCCGGCGCAGCATCCAATCAGCCTTGTCTTGGCCGAATTCCTCCACCAGGCGGGCTTCCGCCTCGAACAAGGGCGCCACGCCTGGGTTCGAGCGGCCGGCCCAAACCATGTTATGGCCCCGGCCCAAATCATAGCAGCCGCCGTCTACCTGTCCCAGAATGCGGCCCGCTTCCGTGGGCCGCTTGCCCCCGTCATCGCCCAAGGCCTCGCGCTTGCCCATGGCCTGGGCGAAGACCCGGTGCACCGTGGTGACGTGATAGCCGTCGACGCCGTTCTCGGCCTGCATCTTCCAATTGCCGCGGATGATATAGGTCTGTTGCCCCGCCACCACTTCCAGGCCCTCGGGCGATTGATCGGACAGCAGGTCGATGAAGGGGCGGGCGGCGCCCAGATTGTCCTCCAGCCCGCCGGCTTTCGCATCAAGGCAGCCAAAGACAAAACCGCGATAGCTGGCCACGCGGCCCACCGGCGTCAGGCCATACGCGCCCTTGTCGATGCCATCGGGCCAGCCCTCCGCCTCGTCCTTGACGCGGATGCACTCGCCCTTGGTGTTGTAGCACCAGCCATGAAAGCGGCAGACCAGGGTCCGCGCCCGGCCCCGCCGCCGGGGCGTCAGCACCGCGCCGCGATGGGCACAGGCATTGATGAAGGCGCCGATGCCGCCGTCCTCCTGGCGGATGGCGAAGACCGGCTGGGCGCCTATGTAGGTGGCGTAGTAATCGCCGTGTTCGGCAATCTGGCTTTCATGGCAGAGATATACCCAGGTCCGCTCAAAGATATTGGAGAGTTCGGCGGCGAATACATCAGGGTCGGTATAGATCCGCCGGTCGACGCGGAAGCGGGCCGGATCGGCGGAGTCCATGATCAGGCCGCGGTGCTCCATCGGCGTCAATTCCGGGGTCCGCCCACCGAGGCCCACCATTGGCGGAAGGCGTCCAGATCATAGGCCAGGGTCTCGCCCATTTCGCCGGTGCGCTCCCGCCACAAATCGAGGGCGAAATTGGGCACGGCGATCAGCAGGGGAATTTCATCGGCGATGGCGGCGAAGATCTCGTCGCACAGGCCCTGGCCTTTCTGTTCCTGCTCGCCGAATTTCTCCAGCACGATCAAATCCGCGCGCTCCCGGATGGCCCGGCGCAGGGCCTCGGTGGACTCGGCCAGGGCGTTGGTGTTCAGGGAACAGGTCTTGTTCTCCAGGTTTTCCTTGGTCGGACGGTTGATGGCGATGCGCCGGCCGGTATCCAGCTCCAGCATGTCGATGCCGGTCATCTTGCCGCCGTCATTGCGCGAAACTTCCTGCACCAGCCCGCCCACGCGCACGCCTTGCTCCCGAAGCTCGGCGGCAAAGCTGGACAGCGCATCGCGGTCCCGCAGGTCGCGGGCATATACGGCCGCCGCGAAGGTGGTTTCGGTCATCGTGTACTGATCCAATCGTTCAACCCCGGTCGCCGCCGCAATTTATGCGACTTCACGGTTGGCATCAACATGGATCGCCATTCTTATGTGTTGCGCGTGGAAAAAGCCGCCTCCGGCGTATCGGAGGCCAACCCCTTGTTCCCGTCACGGGAACTGTTATATATACGATTGATGAGGATCATTGCCAAAAGGACACTTCGCGAATTCTGGATCGCGCATTCAGATGCCGAGCACCCCTTGAAAGCTTGGCACCGGGAAGCCGCGCGTGCGGATTGGTCCAATACCGCCGAAGTGAAGGCGCATTATCGCAGCGCGTCTTTTGTCGGCGAACGGGTTGTGTTCAACATCGCCGGCAACAAGTACCGCCTCGTTATCTGGATCAATTATCCTCATCGCGTCGTCTACGTGAGATTTGTCGGAACCCACAAGGAGACTACGACAAGATTGATATAGGAAAGGTGTAAAACCATGGCCATTTCCATCAAGCCGATCCGTACGGAGGCGGACTATGATGCCGCCCTTGCCGCGATCGACGCCTTCATGGATGCCCGTGACGGCACGGAAGAGGGCGATGCCCTGGATGTCTGGACCACGCTCATCGAAGCCTACGAAGCAAAACATCATGCCATCGATCCGCCCGATCCCATCGAGGCCATCAAATTCAGGATGGAACAATCGGGCCTGAACCAGGCCAGCCTGATACCCTTCATCGGCCCCAAGGGCCGCGTCTCCGAAGTGCTGTCCCGCAAGCGCCCCTTGACCCTGGCCATGATCCGCAAGCTGCACGCCGGCCTCGGGATCCCGGCGGATGTACTTATCGCGGAGTGATGTCCCGGAGGGGCGGGTGGCCCCAAAAGCAAGAGGCGATACCAACCTCGACCTTTCCCCGAGCCCAGCCTTGTCCATCATAACCACGGAACATTGCCAACTCTCCGGCGAAACAACGCTGGTTGAAACCGCGCTAATCGGTGCCGAAACCCTTGGCGCAATGGCTGTGCAGAAACGAGAATATATGCTTGCACAGGGCCGCCGAAGGATCCGCCAGATCCTTGAGAATGGTGAAATGATCGAGGCCATCGGCGGCGGCGACCTCGACCTCGTTGCCCAACGACCGCCAGACGGCCGCCAGGCGGTCCGATTGCCCGTGAAAGCCCTCTGTTTCCAGGCCGCCCACCGCCAGCAGCAGGGGTGTGGATTCTGGCCGCAAAAGATTGAGCGGGCTGTTGCGGGCGCTGCTCTCGGCGGTCAAGCGGACCAGGTCGTTCACGGAGGTATGGCGCAGGGGCTCCAGATCGAACAGGCCGGAGACGGCAATGCCGGCATCGATGATCTGCCCTTCGAAACCGAATTCCGGCCAATCACTCAAAATCGTCATCAGGGTCAGGTGACCGCCGGCGGAATGTCCCGACACCACCAAGGGCCGTCCCGGCACGGACAATTGCCGCGAGACCCAGGCCACCGCCTCCCGCGCCTCTTGCACGATTTCATCGATCGTCGCCGCCGGCGCCAGCGTATAGTTGGGTAGCACGACGGTCCAGCCGGCCGCCACGAACGGCGCCGCCAGAAAGGCGAAGATCGATTTGTCGAGGGCCCGCCAATAGCCGCCGTGAAAGGACACCAGGATGGCTCCCGCCGCCGCCGCGCCATCCCCGGGCGAGAAAATATCGAGCACCTGGCGCGGCGCCGGACCATAGGGAACATCGCACCGGCTGTTCGCGCCGGCCCGGAACGACGCGCTCAATTCTTCGTAGCGGGCATAGACCTCCCCGCGCTGGGGATGGCTGCGCCGCAGATTATATTGCGCTTCAAATACCTCATCCACGTCGCCGCCGCTCATAGGCACTAGCTCCCCGGCTGGGCAATTTCCAGCGGCGTCACATTGATGCCCAGGTTTTCCAAGCGGCCATGGGCGAGCGCGAGGTAATCCGCCAGGATGGCCCGTTCAGCCTCGGGGGGCAGCGCGCCGAGGCCCATTTCGGCTGTTTTCGTATCCGCCGCCACCACATCCGCCGCCGCCCCGCCGGGCGTCATCCAGGCGCAGTGATAGCCGCGAAACTCCACCTCGCGGAGGTGGGTTTCAATGGTGTCCGCGATCAGGGCCTTGTCGGCGGGGGAAAGTTCGGGCGCCCGTTTCTCCAGATAGAACCAGCCGAAGGCGGCATGGCGGATTTTGTCGGCAACGCAAAGTTCGAGAACGCGCCGGAGCACCGGATCCCTGGCGTTATCGAGATAGCCGCGCCAAAGCTCCAGCTCCAAGCCATCTTCCACGGCGCAATGAGTGGCCACGTAGGCATCGAGGGATTGTCCGGAATCCAGGGCGCGCTGGTGCAAATCCTGATTGAAAATTTGCCCATAGGCCTCATCGGCGGGGCTTTCGAGGTAGCCGCCGCAGGCCTCCGCGACCCGGTGGCAGACATCGACGTGCCAGGCCTCCTCGGTGTTGCGCACGGTAAGGAAAAACTTCGGGTCCGCTTCCCGGCGCACTTCCAAACAGAAGCGGACGAGCAGAGCCGGCGTTTCGGTCAATCCGGTGTATTCGCTCCAGGCCCGCCGGCTCCAGGTCAACCGGGCGGCCGCGAGAGTTTCGGCATCGAAGACGGAGGCATCGAAAGAGGCCCAGGGAATATCGTCGTTGGGAATCCAGCGCATTTCCTTGCCGGCTTCATACAGATCCCCGATGGTTTTGATCGAGGGGTCAAATCGAGGGGAAAACGCTTCTCGATCGGGATTGGCGTCGTTCGGGCAGTGGCCGCGGTCATTGATGTTCTCCTTACAGGACGCCAATTTTCGGGTGGTTGAAGGCCGGCAATTCGACGCCCCAGGGCTTCATGCGCCGGCGCACCCGTTTCACCGTCTTGACGACGATGGGAATTTCCAGCTCCTCCGCCGTGCCGCCCAGACCCGCCTCCCAGGCCAGTCTGTCGGCCTTGACCTCGAGGGCCGAGGCCGGACTATCGGGGGCCAGCCAGGCGCGGTGATAGCCGTTCAATTCAACGTCCCGGACCATGACGATGACCGCCTCTTCAACTTTCTTGATCGCGTCCGCCGTCAGGCTTTTGACGCGGTAATCCATATAGGTCCAGCCGAAGGCGCAATGGCGGACCTCGTCGCGCATGATCAGTTGGAAGATCCGCTTGGCCACCGGGTCGGTCACGGCGTCGCGAAGATATTTGAAGACATCGAAGGTGAACTCCTCCGCCGCGTAGACCAGCGCGGCGATGATCGCCTCCAAGGGGGTATCGGGATCGAGCGCCATTTTGCGCACGCCATGGCTCGATACCGATTTCTGATAGACGTTTTCATACGGCTCTTCGATATAGCCGCCCAATTTATCCGCCATCATGAAGCAGGTTTCGGCGTGGCGGGATTCTTCCTGGGTACGGATGGTGAAATACAATTGCAAATCCGGCTCCAGCCGGTCCTGGCAGAACCTGATCTGCAAGGCCGGGCTTTCAGAAATGGCGCCGTATTCGCTCCAGGCCCGCCGCGACCAGAATTCCCGCGCACCCCGCAACTGCGCTTCGCTGTATTTGGAAAGGTCCAGAAAATCCCAATCTATATCCGTCCGTGGATCCCACTGGTTTTTGGCCGAGGCGTGGAACAGCTTCCTGATTTTCGGGATTTGCGGCGCCAGTTTGAGGGGAAACCGCCGTTCCGGCCGGTCAAGGATGGTCAATTCAGACGTTCGTGAAATTGTGATGTCCTTTCGCCGCGGCGCTAAAACGCGCCCAACTTGGGGTGTTCGAAGACCGGCAGCTCGAACCCCCAGGGCAACATGCGGCGGCGGATGCGTTGCACGGTTTCGATGAAAACCGGAATTTCCAATTCCTCGACCGTGGCGCCCAAGCCAGCTTCCCAGGTCAGCCTGTCGGCATTGACCTCCCTGGCCGAGGCCGGATTTTCCGGCGCCAGCCAGGCGCTGTGATAGCCGTTCATTTCCACGTCCCTGATCATGACGATGACGGCCTCTTCCACCTTCCCGATCTCGTCCGCCGTCATGCCCTTGATGCGGTGGTCCATGAAGGCCCAGCCGAAAGCGCAATGGCGCACCTCGTCGCGCATGATCGATTTGACAACCTGTATGGCCACGGGGTCGGTCGCCACCTCGACCAGATGCTTGAAGACATCGAAGGCGATCTCCTCGGCGCCACAAACCAATGCGGCGATGCTGGCTTCCAAGGGCATCTCGGGATTCAGCGCCATTTTGCGCACGCCATGGGTCGCGACCGAACTCTGATAAACACTGACGAACGGCTCCTCGATATAACCGCCCAGATTTTCAGCCATCAGGTAGCAGGCCTCGGCGTGGCGGGCCTCTTCCTGGGAGCGGATGGTGAAAAAGAGCTGCAAATCCGGCTCCAGCCGATCCTGGCAAAATCTGATCTGCAAGGCCGGGCTTTCCGAGATGGCCCCATACTCGGCCCAGGCCCGCTGCGACCAATATTCGCGGGCGCCCAGCAATTGTTCCTCCGAGTATTTGGTTAGATCCAGTAAATCCCATTCGATATCCGTTCTTGGGTCCCACTGGTTCTTGGCGGCGGCGTGAAACAGACTTCGGATCCGCGGAATTTCCGGCGCCAGCCTCAGCGGAAACCGCCGTTCCGGCCGGTCGATGATTGTCGCTTCCGATGCGAGCGCCATTCCGATGTCCTTCTTCAAATGCGGCATTGCCGGCGGGCCCGAATGTGAATTTTGGAAATCCCGCATTCATGACGGCAATATTGATGAGTTTTTGTTTCTTTCTCTAGTGATTAATATACGCCAATGTGGCCAAGACCCCATGCGGCTCTGGAAAACACCGGCGGTCTTTGCTAGCCTCGACCCATCGCCTGATCAAGCGAAAATGCTCAATTCATTGAAATCATTGATATTTTCATGAACAAACCGACCATGCCGGTAACCGACAAGCCGACGCCGATGATGGAGCAGTTCCTCGCCATCAAGGGCCAGCATGACGATTGCCTGCTGTTTTACCGCATGGGCGATTTCTATGAATTGTTCTTCGATGACGCGGTCAAGGCGGCCGAGGCCCTGGACATCACCCTGACCAAACGGGGCAAGCATTTGGGCCAGGATATCCCCATGTGCGGCGTGCCCGTGCATGCCTCCGAAACCTACCTGTTGCGCCTGATCCGCAAGGGCTTCCGCGTCGCGGTGTGCGAGCAGACGGAAGATCCGGCCGAAGCGAAAAAGCGCGGCGCCAAGTCCGTGGTCCACCGGGCCGTGGTCCGCCTGGTAACGCCGGGTACCTTGACCGAGGATGCCTTGCTGGATGCCCGCGCCAACAATTACCTCGCCGCCCTGGCTGAAGTGCGGGGCGAACATGCCCTGGCCTGGCTGGATCTGTCGACTGGGGAATTTCTTACCGCGCCGCTTTCGATGGGCGATATCGCCACCGAACTGGCCCGCCTGATGCCGGGTGAAATCGTGATCTCTGAGGCGATGCTGGCGGCCGTCGCAGGCGAGGATTGGTGCCAGGATTGGGCCGAACGGATGACCCCCTTCGCCACGGCGCGGTTTGACTCAGGCTCCGGCCAGCGCCGTCTGACGGCGCTGTATAAGGTCGCCTCGCTGGATGCCTATGGAGATTTCAGCCGGCCCGAACTGGCGGCCTGCGGCGCCTTGGTGGAATATCTGGAAATGACCCAGGTGGGACGCCTGCCCCGCCTCTCGCCGCCGCGCCGGATCGCGACCCGGGACACCATGGCCATCGATCCCGCCACCCGGCGCAATTTGGAATTGACCCGGACCCTGAGCGGCGACGGCAAGGGCAGCCTGTTGGCCACCATCGACCGCACGGTCACGGGGGCCGGCGCGCGGCTTTTGAGCCAGCATCTTTCCGCCCCCCTGGTGTCGCCGGCGGCCATCGGGCAACGTTTGGACATGGTGGCCTACTTCATTGCCGGGGAGCGCCTGCGCCAGGATGTGCGCGCCACGTTGCGGCAAACACCCGACATGGCCCGAGCCCAGACCCGGCTGAGTTTGGATCGCGGCGGACCAAGGGATATTGCCGCCATTCGCGACGGCCTGATGGCGGCCCACGCCCTGGGCGAACTGCTGGGGGCGCCGTCCCTGCCGCTGCCGCCCGACGGCATCGTGGAAGCGGCGGCGGGCCTGGGCCGTCATGACGGGTTGGTCGATGAGCTGACCCGGGCCCTGAACCCGGAGCCGCCCCTGTCCAACCGCGACGGCGGCTTCATCGCCTCCGGCTACCGGCCCGATTTGGACGAGCTCAGGGAACTGCGCGATGCCTCGCGCAAGCTGATCGTCGGGTTGGAGGCCGGTTACCGGCGGCGGACCGCCATCGACAACCTGAAGATCAAGCATAACCGGGTGCTGGGCTATTTCATCGAGGTCGCGGCGCGGCGGGCCGAGGGATTGATGACCGCGCCCTTGAACGAAAGCTTCATGCATCGTCAGACCATGGCCAACGTGGTGCGGTTTTCCACCGTCGAGCTATCGGATCTGGAACGGCGCATCGCGGAGAGCGCGGACAAGGCCCTGGCCCTGGAATTGGAATTGTTCGAGGCATTGTCCGAGGGCATCATGGAATGGGCGGAGGCCATTCACCGCGCCGGCGGCGCCATGGCCGCCTTGGATGTGAGCGCGGCCAATGGCGAGATGGCCATCACCGGCCGCTATTGCCGCCCCGTCGTGGATGACGGCCAGGGCTTCCATATCGAAGCCGGCCGCCACCCGGTGGTGGAGGCGGCGTTGGCGGCGCGCAACGAAGGCGGCTTTATCGCCAATGACTGCATGCTGGATAATTCTGGGGACCGGGAGGCCCGGATCTGGCTGGTCACCGGCCCCAACATGGCGGGCAAGAGCACGTTTTTGCGGCAAAACGCCCTGATCGCCATCATGGCCCAAATGGGCGCCTATGTTCCCGCCGACGCCGCCCACCTGGGCGCGGTCGACCGGTTGTTCAGCCGGGTCGGCGCGGCGGACGATCTGGCCCGAGGGCGCTCGACCTTCATGGTCGAGATGGTGGAAGCGGCGGCGATTTTGAACCAGGCGACGCGGAAGTCATTGGTGATCCTGGACGAGATCGGCCGGGGTACGGCGACCTACGACGGCCTGTCCATCGCCTGGGCGGCGGTGGAGCATTTGCACGCGGTCAATGGCTGCCGCGCCCTGTTCGCCACCCATTATCATGAATTGACCGCCCTGTCGGGCACCCTGGACGGCCTGGCCAATGTCACCATGCGGGTCAAGGAATGGCAGGGCGACGTGGTTTTCCTGCACGAAGTGGGGCCGGGTGCGGCCGACCGATCCTATGGCATCCAGGTCGCCAAACTGGCGGGCCTGCCGGCCTCCGTGATCGAGCGGGCCGAACTGGTCCTAACGGGCCTGGAGGAAGGCGAAAGCCTGGGACGAAATGGCGGCACGGACGGCGCCGCCCGCCTGGCGGCCGAGTTGCCGCTGTTCGCCGCCGCCCGGCCGGCTTCGGGCCACCGCGCCAATGAACCGTCCGCCATGGACAAGGCCCTGGCCGAAACCCTGCCCGACAGCCTGACCCCGCGCCAGGCCCTGGAGCTGATCTACCGCTGGAAGGCGGCAGCGGACGAGGGATAAAAAATTTGGCTGGCGGCGGTCAGTCCAGGCAGGCGGTCCGCAAGGCGCCGATGGCCGCTTCATCAAGGTCAAGAATATCTTTCAGGTAGCTCTCCATGGTGCCGCACTGGCTCTCGATCGCGGTGAAGGCCGCATTCAGGTATTCTTCGCGGGCGGAAAAAATCGAAGCAACGGTCTCGGCATCCATGCCCGCCCGTTCCCGGCCCGCCCGGTCCCAATATTGGTTGGTGAGAAAATAATCCTCGAACACGGTTTCGCGTGGCACGCCCAGGGCCGACAAGGTCAAGGCGACGGCGGTGCCGGCGCGGTCCTTGCCGGCGGTACAATGCACGACAACCCGGTCGCCGGCCGTCAGGCGGCGCATCAAGGCGCCGTAGCCCTTGGCGTAGAGAAACGGGTAGTTGCGGTAATTTTCCGTCATGTAGGTACGGGCCAAGCCGGCCTGGTCGGGGGAATTCTCAAAGGAATCCAGATAGGACGCATTCGGCCGGTCGGACAGGCCCAGTTCCAGAACCTCAACCTGGTCGTGGCCCAGAAAGCGCGAGGGCTCAAGCCGCCGCTCATCGCCATAACGCAGATCGACCGCCGTGTTTATGCCCAGGGCGCACACCGTTTTCATGTCGGCATCGGTGAGCGCGGACAAGGTATCCGAGCGGAAAAAGACTCCCCATTTCACGCTGCCGCCTTGGGCGGTCTGGTAGCCGCCCAGGTCCCGGAAGTTCGATACGCCTTCAAGTTCAATACGCCGCTGCATCTATTCACAAACTCCTGTTTCGATGACGTCTTCATAGGTATTCCCGGAACCAATCCAGGGCCGTCTGGCGGGATTCCGCCAGGCGCAGGGTATAGGGGTCGTAGTGCCGGCCCGACAGGGTCAATAGTTTTTTTGGCTCCCCGGCCAACTCGAACGCCTGCCGCTGCCAGGCCACCGGCGTTTGGGTGTCCTGGTCGGCGATAATCATCAGCAGCGGCGTCGGCGCGATGCGGGCCATGAAGGATATTGGCTCATAGCCGCGCAAGAGATCCAGACTGCGTAGGGTAATTTCGTTGCCGTACAGGCCCTCCCCGTCCACCGCCTCGGCCCACGCGGCGGTTTCCGTGCCCGGCAGGGCGGCGGGCGTCACGCCGGGCGGCTCGCCGCGCGCGCGGCCATCGCGGTCGGCGGCCAGACGGTCGAGGAAACGCGGGCGGCTTTTTTCCGGCACCCAGGCCTCGAAAGTGCGCCGGCCCGAGACCAGCGGCACCTGGGAAACCACGCATTTTACCCGTTTGTCCAGCGCCGAAACCGTCAAGGCATGGCCGCCAGAATATGACGTGCCCCACAAGCCAATCCGCGCCGCATCGGCAAAGGGCAAATTGCGCGCGAAGGAAACCGCCGCCCGCATATCCTCCACCTGTTGCCAGGGATCGCTCTCGTGACGGGGCCAGCCGGACGATGCACCGTAATTGCGGTGGTCATAGACCAGCACCGCGAAGCCGGCGGCGGCGAAATGGGCGGCATAGTCGTCCAGGCCCATGGCCATGATGGCGGAAAACCCGTGGCTCATGACGATCAGCGGAACCTCTTCGCCTTCGCCGGGGCCATAGAGCCAACCGGCCAGCTTCTCGCCATTGGCTTCAAACACCACATCGCGCCGTTCCGTCATGCCGCCTGAACCGCCTTGAGGATGGGCGCCCAGTCTTCCACCATGTCTTCCTGGCCGGGATTATATTGCACGGCGATCTGGCTATAGCCGGCGTTCTTCAAATTGGTCAGCCGTTCGACCAGTTCGTCGCGGGTGCCGGTGAAGGTCTTCTCGCGGATCAGATCGGCGGTGATCAGGTGCCGCTCATCATCGCGCACGAACATCATGTGGCCGCGATGCAACGAGAGATAACGCGCATCGTCCGGTTCATAAGACTGATAGAGACGGTGATATTGATCGATAAGGCCGCGCTGCCAATCAGGCAGATTGATGGTCTCGCCACTCTTGGCCTCGGCCTCGACGATGGCATGCATGAAGATGGCGGCGCCGGGCCCGGCATGGGCGATGGCGCGGTCGCTGTCATAGGCCTCCCCCTCGCCGAGGACACAGCCCAGGGTCAGCATGGTGGCGTACAGATCCTCCGCCCCGTTGCCCGCCTCCGCCCAACTGGCCCGCATGCGTTGCAGATCGCGCAGCCCCGTGCGTTCGGTGAAGACGATATCGATCCAGGCCGCCTTCAGCCTGGCCGTCAGGGCGCGGCCGCGCGGCCCGAAGGCGGAGATGTGCAGGGGCACGGGATCATCCAGTTTGATCAGGCCCAGTTCGGGGTTGAGGAAATTGGCCTTTGGCCGCTTGCCCTCGAACGGCACCTCGACCACTTCACCCGCCAGCATGCCATAAACGGCCTGGATATGGTCCTCCATGTCGTCCATCTTCATGGCGCCAAGGCCCATGGTGCGCCGTCCCGTAAAGCCGGTGCCGACACCAAAATCAATCCGTCCTGGCGCCATGGCGTTCAAGGTGGCGAAGGCATTGGCCGTGACGGGCGCGATACGGTTGGAGGGGATCAGCACGCCCGTGGCCAGGCGGATCCTCTTGGTCCGCATGGCGGCCGCCGCCATGGCCACGAAGACATCGCCGCATAGCTGTTGGGTGTCATAGAACCAGGCGTAGTCAAACCCCAATTCCTCCGCCCGTTCGACCACCTTCCAACTCTCCGCGCCCGAGGGCACGCCAAGGCCAATATCCATTCAATGCTCTCCCACGGTTACGGTGACGCTACAATGACGCGAGGACGTCATCGCTGGGTTGATAGGCCAAATTCAGGTCCCGCGCCACGGCCTCGTAGGTGACGGCGCCGCCGTGGATGTTCAACCCCGCCCGCAGGTGGGGATCCTCGCGCATGGCCTGGGCAAACCCCTTGCCGGCCAAGGCCAGCATGAACGGCAGGGTGGCGTTGTTCAGGGCGAAGGTGGAGGTCCGCGCCACGGCGCCCGGCATGTTGGCGACGCAGTAATGCACCACGTCATGGACCAGATAGGTGGGGTCGTCGTGGGTGGTGGCGCGGGCCGTCTCGATACAGCCGCCCTGATCGATGGCCACATCGACAACCACCGCGCCCCGGCGCATGCCCTTGATCATGTCTTCCGTCACCAGGCGCGGCGCGGCGGCGCCCGGCACCAGCACCGCGCCGATCACCAGGTCGGAGTTCATGACATGCCGTTCGACGGCATCGACGGTGGAATAGATGGTGTTCAATGAGGAGGAAAATTGATCATCGAGCTCCTTCAGGCGGCGCAGGTTCAGATCGATCACCGTCACCCTGGCCTCGCAGCCGATGGCGATGCGCGCGGCGTTGGAGCCGACCACTCCGCCGCCCAGGATCAGCACATCGGCCGCCGGAACGCCCGCCACGCCGCCCAACAGGGTGCCGCGCCCGCCCTGCTCCATCTCCAGACAATGGGCTCCGGCCTGGATCGACATGCGTCCCGCGACCTCGCTCATGGGCGCCAACAGAGGCAGGCCGCCGAAGCGATCGGTCACGGTTTCGTAAGCGATTGCGGTCGCACCCGAGGCAAGCAAGCCCTTGGTCTGCTCCGGGTCCGGGGCCAGATGCAGGTAGGTAAACAGCACCTGGCCCTCGCGCAGCATGGCGATTTCCGCCTCCCGCGGCTCCTTCACCTTGACGATCATATCGGCCCGGGCGAAGACTTCCTCCGCATCACCCACCACCTCGGCCCCGGCGGCGGCATAGTCTTCGTCCCTTAAACCGATGGCCAGCCCGGCGCCGCTCTCAACCAGGGCGCCATGGCCGCGATGCACCGCCTCGCGTACGGAGGTGGGCGTCAGACCAACCCGGTATTCGTGGTTCTTAACTTCTTTCGGAACGCCGATCAGCATGGGCGTGGCCTTTCTGTTTGGACACTCAAAGCCGATTTACGACTGACGCGTCATTCCCGCGAAAGCGGGAATCCATGGTTGCCCTTAGCGCCCGTCCGGAACGGAATGGACGTTGCCGCGGCACTGGATTCCCGCTTTCGCGGGAATGACGGCGGTACACGTCCAAAACGAGAACTAATCAAGCGCCTTGATGACGTTGCCGGTGATCTCCACTATCTGGTCCACATGGCCCCTGTCCAGGATCAAGGGCGGCGACAGGGCGATGATATCGGCGGTAACGCGGATCATCAGGCCGGCTTCATAGGCTTTGATACAAGCCTCCATGCCGCGCGCGCCCGGCGCGCCCTCGCGGGCCGATAGTTCGATGCCCGCGACCAGGCCGATGTTGCGGATATCGATGACATTGGGCAGGCCCTTCAGGGAATGGACGGCCTCCTCCCAGTACGGGCTCATCTCGGCGGCGCGCTGGAACAGGCCTTCCTCTTCATAGACCGACAACGTGGCCATGGCCGCGGCGCAGGCCAGGGGATGGGCGGAATAGGTATAGCCGTGGAATAGTTCGATCCCCGCCGGGCTTTCATCCATGAAGGCGTCGTAAATCCTGTTATCGGCCACCACGCCGCCCATGGGCACGTAGCCCGACGTCAGGCCCTTGGCGATGGTGATCAGATCCGGTTTGACGCCGAAATACTCGGCGGCGAAGGAGGTGCCCAGGCGGCCGAAGCCGGTAATCACTTCATCGAAAATCAGCAGAATGCCATGTTTCGCCGTGATCTCCCGCAGCCGTTCCAGATAGCCCTTGGGCGGCACCAGCACGCCGGTGGAGCCGGCCATGGGCTCGACGATGACGGCGGCGATGGTCGAGGCGTCATGCAGGGCGACCAGATTTTCCAACTCGTCCGCCAAATGGGCGCCCCATTCCGGCTGGCCCTGGGTGAAGGCCTGTTCGGCCAAGTTATGGGTATGGGGCAGATGATCGACGCCATTCATCAGGGGGCCAAAAAATTTACGGTTGCCGGGAATGCCGCCGACCGAGATGCCGCCGAAACCCACGCCATGGTAGCCCCGCGCCCGTCCGATCAGCCGGGTCCGCGAGGCCTCGCCCCGGATGCGGTGATAGGCCAGGGCGATCTTCAGCGCCGTATCCACGGCCTCGGAGCCGGAGTTGGTATAGAAGATCCGGTCCATGCCCTCGGGCGTGATGCCCGCCAGTTTTTGCGCCAGTTCGAACGCCAGGGGCTGGGCGAACTGAAATGACGGGGTGAATTCCAGGGTTTCCGTCTGCGCCTTGATCGCCTCCACCACCTTCGGGTGGCCATGGCCGATATTGACGCACCACAGCCCCGCCGAGCCGTCCAGGATATCGCGGCCGTCGTGGCTTTTGTAATGCATGCCCTTGGCCGAAACCAACATGCGGGGCGCCGCCTTGAACTCCCGGTTCGAGGTGAAGGGCATCCAGAATTGCGATAGGTCGTTTGGTTGAGATTCCGTCGTCGTCAGGGGCTTGTTCATGACACACTCCAGTTATGGTTCCGGGCGCATTGTATCAACAGCGGCGGCGAGACAAAATCATAATCGGCCAAATTATGCATCCGCCAATACGCCATCCAATTCCAGAGCAAAAACCGGCGGCGCCAAAGTTGGCCCTTCCGCCATGGGATGAAAAAAGATGCGTGAAAAAATTAATCAATTTCGATATAGATTCACAAAATATAAATCCGCCATGCGTTCGAGTGGGAATTTCCAGGCCAAGCTTCACCCTACCTATCGTTGATGAATTTTGCGGTGAGGAAAGCAAGAAAAGGACGCTTCAGCCTCGGCATGGCGGCAGCATCGATTGTGTTCAAGAGTTGGGGATTTGCCGATTGCGTCGAACTGTATAAAAGTTGCATAGAGTTCGCATGCATTGGAATTTGAGCTAATGGATAAAACTGCGAAGCCGACGACAGGCCCTTCACAGAACGCCGATACGACTCGTTCCGAAGCGGTCACGGATCAGACTTTTCTCCAGAAAGCGCCCCTGAATGAAGGTGCTGAACCTAACGCCACCAAACAAAAACAACACGAAGGCAACGAAAATTATCGCGCGATGATCGAAAATTCGGTCTGGGGCATCCGCGTCCACGCCAATGACAAGAATCTCTATGCCAATCAAGTCTTCGCCGACATCCTTGGCTATGACAGCAGCGACGAAATTCTTTCAATGACCAGCGTCGCGACCGTCGTGGCGCCGGAGGAAAGGGCGCGGCTCATCACCATGGCCAAAGACCGTCTGGCGGGCCGTCCAGCGCCGAGTGTCTACGAATATCAAGGCTTGCACCGGGACGGCAGCCGGCTCTGGCTGGAAAACCGGCCAACCTTGATCGAATAGAATGGCATCCCCGCCGTTCAGTCAAATGTCGTCGATATCACGAAACGCAAACAAGCTGAAAAAGAGCTAAATGAAAGCAAGGAACTATTCAAAATAGCCCTTGATGTGGCGTCGATTGGCAGTTGGAGCTGGGACCTGTTGGACGGCGCCCATCACTGGGATGACCGCATGATGCAGATGGCGGGCATGTCGCCCGATGCCGTTACCGGCGTCATGGAGGACGATTTTCTCCACGGTTTGCACCCCGAAGATGTACTCAAGGTAGAGAGAGCCCTTCGCCAAGCGTTGGAATTGAGCGCGGAATACAATGTTCATTATCGCATAATTCGCCGCGACGACGGCGAAATCCGTGACATCAATGCCAAGGGGCGGGTGATCTGCGATGACGCCGGCAAGGCGATTAGTATGACCGGTGTATCGATCGATGTCACCGAACGGATCCGCACCGAGAGGGACCTGCGCCAAGCCCGCGACGAGCTTGAAGCACGGGTGGAGGAAAGAACCGCCGAACTTCGCGAGAACGAAGCACAGCTCCGCCTCATCACCGACAACCTGCCGGTGCTGATCACGCAGTTTGATAAGAACCTACGCTATCTCTTCGCCAACAGGGTCTGCGAGCAATGGTATGTTAAGCCAGCCGACCAAATTATCGGTTACCATGCCGAGGAAATATTGGGCGCGGAAACAATGAAGCTCTTGCGGCCACACATCAAGGTCGTCATGAGTGGACAATCCACGACTTTCGAGACGGGATTTACATACCCTGACGGGAATTATAGAGACGTCGAGCTTACCTATGTTCCCGAATTTGATACCGGCGGCGATGTCAGCGGATTCTTTGTTCTCATCATCGACATCACCGAGCGCAAGCGGGCGGAAGAAGCGTTAAGCAACTCCGAAAAACGGTTCTCCGGCATTCTCGAAATATCGTCGGATGCGGTCGTCTCGGTCGATGAAAACCTTAGGATTAGTCTGTTCAATAATGGCGCGGAGCGGATATTCGGCTACGACGCCGGGGAGGTCATGGGGCAGCGAATTGAAATGCTCTTTCCGGAACGGTCTCGAGAATTCCATCGTGAGCACATAAAGCAATTTGCCAAATCTACCGAGGTCAGCCGCTTGATGGCGCAACAAGGCGATATTGCCGGGTTAAGAAAGGACGGAACCGAGTTTCCCGCCGAGGCGACAATATCGAAACTCAGGGTCGGTGAAGAGAATATCTACACTGTGACATTGCGGGATGTCACCGATCGCAAACGGATGGAACTGGAACGCGAAGAGGCATTGGAAGAGGCCAAAAAGGCGAATAATGCCAAGTCCCATTTCCTGGCCAGCATGAGCCACGAACTACGAACGCCCCTGAACGCCATCCTAGGTTTTGCCGAGGTCATGAATCTTGAAATTTTTGGGGCACATACGCAAAAAAAATACAAAGAATACGCCAAGGATATTCATGCCAGCGGCGAGCATCTGCTTGCGCTTATTTCCGATATTCTCGATATCTCAACGATCGAGGCGGGCAAGGTAACCCTGGACAAGAAAGCGCTGCGGATTGACGAAATCGCCACCGAGTGCATAAGCATCGTTGCCAACGAAGCCAGGGCCAAGGGTGTTAAATTGAGAACGGAAGTATCCTCTGGACTTCCGCCGTTTTTTGCCGATCGCATGGCAACCCGGCAAATCCTCCTCAATCTTCTGGCCAATGCCGTCAAGTTCACACCCGAGGGAGGTAGCGTCACCTTGCTTGCACGGGAGACGGGGAACAACATGGTCGTGACGATTGCCGACACGGGGTCGGGGATTCCAGCGGAAATGTTACCCAAACTGACGGAACCTTTTACCAGATTAGAACAACAACCCCATAATACCGTGGAGGGCTGGGGACTTGGACTTTCGATTTCCAATGCGCTGATAGAACTTCACGACGGCAAAATGGATATTGAAAGCACGGTCGGGAAGGGAACGACCGTACGGGTGACATTTCCAATTATTGCTTCGTGAAGACCGCCGCCAGTTTTGGCGCCGGTTCGAACGCCAGGGGCCGGCCGAATTGAAATAACGGCGTGAATTCCAGGGCTTCCGTCCGCGCCTTGTTCGGGGGAGAAACTCGGCGGATTTTGTTGTGATTTTCCCGGCGGCGTCCCAAATTCAATGAAGGACATGGTATCTCGCCAACACCTGGGAGACGAAACATCGCCGAGCGAACAAATTCATCGACCGACAATGCCGGCGTGAGACTTCCACCGCCATTGATCTGGCTGGTTCTGCAACTCATTGGATTATCCATTGATTCGGCCTGGATCAGGTTGCAACTCGCCGCCACGGCGGAGATGATCGCCGGCGCCGTTATTTTCTGCCTTGCCCTGTTCATCGCGGCCGCCGCCATTCCGAGGCACGAACGGGGCGGTTCCAACATCGAACCCTGGAAACCCACGACCGCCATCTTCACGGATGGCGTCTACGGACGGTCGCGCAATCCCATTTACCTCTCCATGCTGATCGACTTCGCCGCCATCTCCATCGCCGCCGGCTGCGCCGCCTCATTCGCATTGTTGGTCCTATTCTGGGCCATCCTGCGTTTCTACGTGATCGCCCGCGAGGAACGCTACCTCGAAGCCAAGTTTGGCCAGCAATACAACAATTATCGGAACTCCGTCCGGCGCTGGATATAATTCCAGAAAAAGGCGACGCTATCCCTTTGTTTCCTGCGGTCGGCCATATTGGATTGCCCGTAAAGTAAGGGTAGTGTCCACTTTTACGCGTCATGCTTACATTCACTGAAACCGGTCCCTAATTAATCTGTCTCGCTCAAGGGGGGCAGTCCGGTAACGTCCCCTTTTACCAATTCAAATCTGTCGAATTTCTTTACACATTCGCGCCCAAGGGAAATGCAGATGCGCGCTAACTGTTTGATTTTATTATCGTGGAGTATTTTGGCACGTTATTTGCATGGTTTTCGGCAAACGACAGTCAGGGATGAACAACAATGGTCAGCCTAAAAAAATCAATCGTCATATCTTCCGCCGCCGCCGCCGGCCTCGCGCTTCTGTTCGGGTTTGCCGCGCCCCGCGCGGAGGCCTCGCCGCTGACGCTCATTTCGCACGATGCGACAGCCAGCAGCTCTGCCCAAGTGGTCGGCTATTCATTAGTGTCGAACAACGATATGGAAACCTCCCTGACCGATTTCCAAGTGATCGCGAACAGCTTTTCGTCGAACGCCGCGCCCAATATTTCCAAGGTTACCGCGAGGGGCAAAGCGGCCAGTCAAGTCACGGATAATGGGACCCTGAACATTATCAATTTTGAAAACGAGTCAACTTATACCTCCTCGCTACTCAGTTTGGGCGGCAGCGCGCAAGCCTCGCTCTCCTCGACCATATTGCTGGAACTTGGCGCGCTCAGCGTCGATCTGACCTATAAAATCAGCCTATCGGAAACGGGTGATGGTTTTACCGGAAGTTCGTTATTGAGCGTGAAAAGCATGACGACATCCACGACCATCCTGAATCTGGTGGATCCCGTGTTAACCGGCTTCACAACAGTGAACTTTACGGGCTTGGTTGGTGACTTGATTGCGATCACATTTATCGGCAGCTCTTCGGGAAGCACCGTGGCGGGGGACAATGCCGAGCGCTACAGACACAGCTCCTCGTTGGTTTTCGAGACGGTCGTGGCGGCGCCAATTACCGAAGTACCGGAACCGGCGTCCGTTCTCATATTTGGCTTAGGACTCTTCGGGATGGCACGGTACCGTCGTCGCGGATAAGGCCGACCCCAAACGATAAATCCGTTCCGGCGGCAATGGCCCTTGTTGGTGCCCGTCGTTTTCATGGAGATATTTCTTGCCGACGTTTGGCCGTGAGCCACGCCCGATCCGCGGACCGGATCGACCGATGCGGCAAGACACCAGGACCATTGGTATCAATCGTGATCGGGCAGCAGGTCCATGACCTGTTCCAGATTGGCGATGCGCTGGCTGATCTCCAGTTTGGTGTCCATGCGCAGGGTCAGGGCGTTGATGCCGGCGTCGCGGTAGGCCTCGAAGCGCTTGGCCACCATATGGGCGGTGCCGATGGCGCCGAATTCGGTGACTATGGCGTCGGGCACCCGCGCGGCCGCCTCCTGGCGCTTGCCGTCCTTCCACAGGCAAGGAAAGGGGACGCTTCCTTTTTTTCTCCTCGCATGATTGCGGGCGTTGAAAATCGGCCGTGGCCCCTCCCGGCCGGCGAACCGGACGGGCGCACGAAACACCACACCGGGGGCATGACCGTCAATCGTGATCGGGCAGCAGGTCCATGACCTGTTCCAGATTGGCGATGCGCTGGCTGATCTCCAGTTTGGTGTCCATGCGCAGGGTCAAGGCGTTGATGCCGGCGTCGCGGTAGGCCTCGAAGCGCTTGGCCACCATACGGGCGGTGCCGATGGCGCCGAATTCGGTGACCATGGCGTCGGGCACCCGCGCGGCCGCTTCCTGGCGCTTGCCGTCCTTCCACAGGCGCTGAATGGCCAGGGCGTCGTCGGTGTAGCCGGCCCGTTTGAAGGCGTCATTGTAGAAATTGGTTTTTTCCGAACCCATGGCGCCCATGGAAAAGGCCACGCCGGGGCGGTGGCTGTCGATTAGTTCTTCGACGTTCTCGCCCACGGCGACGTTGCAGGACGAATGCAGATCCAGATCCCCTAGGCCGCGTCCGGCGCTCTCGGCGCCCTTGGCCAGATGCTCCATATGGGCCTCGGCATGATCGGGCGAAAACGAGGTGCCCAGCCAGCCGTCGGCGGAAGCGCCGGTAAATTCCAGGGATTTCGGCCCCAGGGTGGCCAGATAGATGGGAATATCCATGGGCGGGTGATCCAGACGCAGCGCCTTGCCCTCGCCGCCCGGCAGGGGCAACGTGAAGTGCTTGCCTTCATGGCGCAGCTTTTCGCCCCGGAAAGCCATGCGGACGATTTCCACGGTCTCCTTCAGGCGGCCCAGCGGCGCCTTGTAAGAGACGCCTTGCAGACCCTCGACAACCTGCGGACCGCTGACCCCGAGACCAAGAATAAAGCGGCCATTGGTCAGGTTGGCCAGGGACAGGGCGGTCATGGCGGTCATCGACGGCGTGCGGGCGCTGATCTGCATGATGCCCGTGCCGAGTTTGATCTTTTCCGTCTTGGCGCCCAGGTAGGCCAGGGCGGTCACGGCGTCCTGGCCCCAGGCCTCGGCCGACCAGGCATAAGTGACGCCGAGCCTTTCCGCCCTTTGGATGTAATCCACCAGCCCGAGCACATCGACCCGGTTATAGGCGCCGATGGATATGGATATTTTCATGGCTTGATCTCCTTCACTATTCCGGAGGCACGAATTCCGGGCCCTTGGGGCACAGGCGCACGCCGGGGCGGAGGTTCTTGTAGGGCAGGCGTTCGGGGCGGTCGATACTGGCGCCCGGCGCCTCGACCACCAGGATTTGTTCGGCGATGTCGGTGAAGTCACCGCGGAAATGCACGCTGCTTTTCAGGCCGAGAATTTTCTGCTCGCCCGGCTCGCAGCCCAAATGGCGGAACATCTCCTTATCGGCGGCCTGCATGCGGTGGGTGGAGACCACCACGGAGACCCCGCCCTTGCGCAACAGGGCCATGGGCCCGAGGTTCGGCGTCGCGCCCTTGTAGAACGGTCCCGTGCAGGTGAATTGCCCGTTGCCCAGGGCCATGACCTGGAAGCGGCCTTCGTAGGGCGGATCGCCGTCGGTATAAACCTTGCCACCCAGGCTGACATCGATCATGGCGCCCTGGCCCGCCGCATGGGCCTGGGCGGCAACCGCGCCATCGACCAACACGCCCAGCACGGCGCCGTCCGCGCCGCCTTCGATCAGGGCGCGCAGCAGCCCCGTGGTGTCGGAGGTGGCGCCAGCGCCGCAATTGTCCTGCACATCGGCCAGGACATAGGGTTTGTGCGCATTGGAGGCGACGGCTTGCGCCACGGCCGCGCCGGGGCTCAGGCGTTCAACCTGGAATTCGGCTTCCTGGGCCAGAATGGTTTGGTACAGCGCGTCCGCCGCCTTGTCGGCGGTCTCCTGGTCATCGCCATAGGCCACGACGACCGGGCCGCAATGCCAGATATCGGCGGGCGGAAAGCCGGGCGTGAACGAGATCGAGCGGACGCCGGGTCCCTCCTCCAGCGTCTCCAGCGCGGCATAGGCGCCCCGGGCGGGCTCGACCATGGTGCATTGCCCGGTCAGGGGCATCAGAAACGGCAGCGCCCGGTGCGCCTTGGCGGGGGCCGGTTCCGGGTTCGCCAACATGGCGTCAAGGTAGCGGGCGGCGCGGGCGCCGGTATCGGCCATATCGAGATGGGGATAGGTGCGGTAGGCGATCAAGCCGTCGCAATTGTCGAACATTCGTTGGGTGGTGTTGCTGTGCAGATCCAGGCTGACCACCAAGGGCACATCCCCGCCCAGTTGCTCGCGGACGCGGGCCAGCAATTCGCCTTCGCCGTCCTCCAGGTGTTCGCAGACCATGGCGCCATGCAGATCAAGATAGACCGCATCGAAAGGCGCCGTCTCCGACAGGCCGGCCAGCAGCATATCAGCGAAGGTTTCGAAGGCATGTTCGGTGACATGGGCCGAGGGCACGGCGCAACACCAGGCGATGGGCAGCAATTCGTGGCCTTTGGCGCGGGCCTCGCCGATGAAACCGGCGGTGGCGATATTCTTGCCCGCCATGACCGCGAACAGCTCTTCGCCCATGGTCAATCCGGGAAAGCTCTCGGCCCGGACAAAATCGTCCCAATCCGCCTTTTGCGGCGCGAATGTGTTGGTCTCGTGCATGAAGCCCGCAAAGGCGATCCGGCTCATGGGCGCTCCTCCAAATTTGCTACTTAACTATAACGGGCCGAAATTTAGCACATTCATTTCCCCCGGTCCGCCGCCCCGGATGCCTCTTCAAGCCAGTATCTTTGCAACAGGAACAGCCGCACCTGGGAAATTTCGCCCCAACGGTCCGAGGTGGCGCTTAACAATCGTGGCGATCCGACCGGCGTTGTTTGTTCCGAAAACCGGCAGGCCAGCCAAAAAGGCCCCGATGACTGGACCCGGTAGTGAACCACCACGGAATTGCTGTCGGCCTCGATGGGCCGGCGGGAAAGGATTTCGATCGCAACGCCGTCGCTCTCCAGTCCCGGCACCAACCGCTCGCAAATCCGCACCGTTTCCAGGTCCGGCCGTTCGCAGGCAGCGAGGAGCAAGCCAGCGCATAGGAACATTC
>JAYGEB010000320.1:0-3324 GCA_046582595.1 Alphaproteobacteria bacterium
ATAGGAAGATTCGAATTAAGACAGGAATACCCCTTTACCCGTGGTTTGCCGGTCGAACAGTTGATAGGCCTCCTCGGCCTGACCGAGGGACCAGCGGTGGGTGAACAGGGCGTCCACATCGATTTGGCGGTCCGCCACGAAGCGGGCGCATTCGGCCTGGCCGATGGTTGAAAAGGTCCAGGAGGCGATGATGGTCAGTTGCTTGCGGATCATATCCCGGCTGACATCGATGGTGACATCGCCGCCCTCGCCGACGAAACCGACCGTGCCCCAGGTCCGCGTCGCTTGCACCGCCGCCAGCCGGCCGGCGGCGGCGCCCGAACAATCCAGGGCGCGCTCGGCGCCGGCCCCGTGGGTCAGCTCCTTGATGGCGGCGACCGGGTCGTCGGCGCTGGCGTCGATGCAGGTCTCGGCGCCGAACTTCCGCGCCAGCTCCAGGCGTTCAACGCCAACGTCGATGGCGATGACGCGGGCGCCCATGGCGGTGGCCAGTTGCACCGCCGACAGGCCCACCGGCCCCTGGCCGAAGATCGCCAGCGTATCCCGGCCGCTCAGGCCGATCCGGCGCAGGGCGCCGAACGCCGTCCCCGTGCCGCAGGATATGGCGGCGCCCGTCTCGAACGACAATTCGTCCGGCAAGGGCACCAGGGTCCGCGCCGGAACCTTCATGTAGGGCGCATGGGCGCCATGGCCGGTGACGCCAAAGACCGTGATGCCGCCGGGACAAAGCTGCGACCAGCCGGCCCGGCAGTCATTGCAAACGCCGCAACCGGCATAGTGGTGGTCCATCACGCGCTGGCCAATCCTGGCCTGGGCCTCGCCGACCCCGAAACCGATGGCCGCGACCACGCCGCACGGTTCATGACCGGCGATCACCGGCCCGCCATCACCGCCCAGGCCCAGGTCGCCGGCCCCGCCGCCGCCGTCCGCGCGGGCGCGGTAGAACTTCAGATCGCTGCCGCACATGCCCGAAGCCTTGATCTCCAGCACAACCTCGCCAGGGCCCGGACTTGGATCGCGGAAGTTTTGGAATTCCAGCTTCCGGTCGCCCAGAAAAACCACGCCTTGCATGCCACCGCTCCCTCTCGTCGCCCTTCGTGGCAACCAAGCTAGAATTATATGGAGCCCTGGGCAAGGTCCAGGCGCGGGCGGCGGAATAGACGGACGGCAAGACGATAGAGACGGCGATCGGCCGTGACCAACCTAGCTTCGGGGGCTTGGGCATTAACCATGACCGAGGCACCGAAGACAAACATCAACGATCACGATCCTCGCGGATCAAGGCCGCGGCATCGGGAAATTCCCTACCTTCAAATTTCATATGCCTCATCTATTCTTGCCAACGAAACCGAACAGATGCCCGGCGATTTTCCTGATTTGGATTTCCTCGGCCCCTTCCGTGATGCGGTAGCGGCGGTGATGGCGGTAGATGTGTTCGAACGGCTG
The DNA here is from genome assembly GCA_046582595.1 of Alphaproteobacteria bacterium. Taxonomy (GTDB): domain Bacteria; phylum Pseudomonadota; class Alphaproteobacteria. Next base: position 1,447 of record JAYGEB010000320.1, read on the forward strand.
GTTGCGGGTGTAGCCCTCGCCGCCAAAGACCTGCATGGCCCGGTCGGCGGCCTCGCAGACCAGGCGGTTGGCCCGGTAATTGGCCATGGAGACCTGATCCGTCACCGCCATGTGGTTGTGCTGATCCAGGTTCCAGGCGGTCTTGTAGACCAGATTACGGACCATTTCGGCTTCCGTATGAAGTTCCGTCAGGGGGAACTGGATGGCCTGGTTGGTGGCCAAGGGCTTGCCCCAGGTGATGCGTTGTTTGGCGTAGGCCACGGCCTCGTCAATACAGAACTGCGCCGCGCCCAGGGAGGAGGCGGCCTGGCGGATACGGTTTTCGTGCAAAAATGTCTGCGCCACGATCAGGCCGTCGCCTTCTCCGCCCAGATAGGATTCTTCGCTGATCGGCATGCGCACATCCGTGATGGCGACGATGCCGTGATCGGTCGGCATGTTGAAGGTCCAGTCCATCTTCACCACCGCAAAGCCGGGCGCGGTGACGGGCACCAGAAAGGCGGTGATGCCCAGGCCCTCGCCGGGCTTGCCGGAGGTGCGGGCGAAGACCAGATCGTGGGTCGCCTCGTGAATGCCTGAATTGAATCGCTTGTTACCGTTGATCACCCATTCATCGCCATCCCTGACGGCCGCCGTGTCCATGTATGTGGCATCGGAGCCGTGCTTCAGTTCCGTCAGGCCGAAGCCGACCCGCCGCCCGCCGGTGATCAGGGCCGGCAGAAATTCCGCCTTTTGCGCCTCGGTGCCGAACTTCCACATCATGTGTACCAGGGGGAAATTGCCCACGATGGAGGACTCGTTCTGCAGGTCGTTGTGCAGGCCCAGGCCCTTGTGCGCCAGATGTTCGCGGATCATCGCCATGGCCAGGTTGGAGCCTGCCTGGCCACCGATTTCCTCTGGCAGGGCAAATCGCAGATGACCCGCCGCATCGGCCAGATCCTTCATTTGCCGCAGCAGGGCCTCCCATTCCTTGGCCGGCTTGCCGTCATTGTCCCAATCCGTGCGGGCGTTCTCGCGGCGATAGTCGAAGAACTGCAAATTTTCCTTTTCAAGCGGCTTGATGACCCGCTCAATAAATTCATCTAGTTCATGAAGTTTATCTTGTATCTCTTTGGGAACATTGAAATCCATAACTACTTCTTCTCTTCAATACAGTCGCGCAGCAGATCAAGCGCCGCCTTGGCGAAGACCCACATATTGGCCTCCCGGTCGTCGTTTCCGGTCTCCAGGGTAATGACCTTTTCCACCGGTCCGCTGACCGCCAGACAGGTATGGCCGGCGGCATCGCCATAGCGGTTTCCGGTCGGGCCCGAGGCGCCGGTTTCAGCCAGTCCCCAGGTCGCGTCCATTTTTTCCCGCATGGTGCGGGCGCACAGCATGGCGTAGGGCTCGGATGACGAACGCAGGCCTTTCATGGCTTCCTTCCGAACGCCCAAAATGCGTTCGCGGGCGTCATAGGTATAGATCACGCCGCCGCCGAGAAAATATTTCGAGGCCCCCGGTATGCTCAGAAGATTGGCGGAAACCAAGCCGCCCGTGGATGATTCCGAGACCGCGACGGTTTCCCCGCGCGCCTTCAAAAGGGCTCCCAATTCCGTGGCCAGATCCAATTTAGGCATGGCTTTCCTCCCTGTTTCGCCACCATTGTGACGGCAAAGCGCGGTTTTCTCAATACAGGAACATGGGCTTACCCAAGGCATGGCGCACGCGGGGCCGATAGGCGGCGGTATCATACAGTTCACCGACATCAACCCGTTTCTCGCCACGCACGCAGGTATTGGCCGGCACGGCGGTGTAATACCGGCCGTCATAAGTCATGACACGTTTGCCATTCGCGTCGCGTTATGGAGGTGATTCTGTCGGGCGTGGCGGTGAAAT